>OY787533.1:3008461-3309308 GCA_963678925.1 uncultured Acidaminobacter sp.
ATGCTTTCAAAAAGTTGACTGGAGACAACAAAGAGCTGATGATCATTCCGGGTGCAAGCCATATTGACCTTTATGATCAAATGGACATTATTCCACTGGAAAAAATGATAGATTTTTTCGCCAAGTACTTGGTTGCGTAATTGTAGATTAAGTGAATGCGGTAAGCAAGACTGAGTTTATGACCTATTGAACTTGTATTTGAATGAAGAGCGGGAGTGACAAGCTGCGCACAGAGGCAGTCAAGTCTCTCCTGCTTTTTTATTTCTCAAAATTATGACAATAAATTGGGTATTAAGTTGATGACGAAAGAAACTGCTGTATACTATAGGCATACTTTAAAATTATACATACTGACAATTAGATAGCCGAGGCCTACATATGAAGAAAACAAAATTGATGGCATTGGGATTCCTCCTTTTGATAAGTATATTCATTGTCCTTTATTATAGTTCAATCAAACATACATCCTATGTTTCAGAGGGTGTCATAGATGTGGGGCCTTATCTGAATAATGGTGAAGTCATTGCACTGGACGGTATGTGGTCCTTTTATCCAGATGAACTTCTAGAGCCTTTCGACTTCAGGAATGAAGGTCAAAGCGGCACGAATTCACTTCAGGTGCCCTTGGCTTGGGGGAAGGCTGAAAATGCCAAGAGCAGAGGCTGCGGCACATACAGACTTGTCCTTAACAACTTGGAACCCAATAAGCAGTATGGTCTTATTAAAAAAAATATTCGTATAGCCAGCAAAATATTCATCGATGGCAGACTCATGTTTCAGGATGGGGTTCCGGCGGTTAATGAGCATGGCGAGACGATGGGGAACATGCCCGGCATTATTGGTTTTGAATCGATGGATTCCACAGCTGAAATCATCATTCAAACCTCAAACTTCAAATACTACTCCGGTGGGATTGTTGAATCGATTCGACTGGGCAGCATTGCCGATGCTGAGCAGGAATGCCGGGAAAACATCATTTTCGATACCATGATTTTTACCATAATCACGGTGATTGGTGTCTTGCTGACAATATTAGTCGTTTTCTTTCGTGAGTTTAGGAAAGAGGAACCGGAAGGCTATTATCTGCCCATAACGGTATTGTCATTTGGAATCGTCAATGGTGCACTTGGCGAAAGAGTCATCAAGCTTATTGTGCCAGGTATTTCAACGGAATTGCTCATAAGGATTGAGTATGTTGCTGTCAGCCTCATGCTTATTTCGCTATTTCTGGTCATTCATGTGATGGACAAAAGGCTGCTTTCAAAAATTGGGATCTATGTCTTGTCCCTGATATATGGCGTCTTTCTCATTGCGGCGATTTTTTCGCCTATGCGGTATCACCTGCTGTGGTCCTTGGTATCGGCAGCAACGATTCTTGTATTGCCGCTCTTGCTCGTTTGGGTTGTCTATCAGTTTGTGGCCGGACGAAATTTGGCGATTGATATAAATGAACACGCCATGCTGATTGGTGTACTCTATTTCATGAATGTATATAATCTGGATGTTCTGCTGTTCACCATGGGACTGAAGGACAATATGAAACTGGCCTTTCTATCCTCTGTATTCTATGCATTCGTATGGTTTGTTTTGATTGCAGTTCGCGTAAATGCGACAAATCGAAAGCTTATTGAGACCGAACAGGAGCTGAAAATGACCAATGATGAGCTTGAAGTGCATAGGAATCAGATTCTGGCTGCTTACGAACATTTGGAAATACAGGTTATGGAACGTACACAGGAATTAACACAGGCCAACGCCATGCTTCAGATAGAAGTTGAACAGCGTCAGAAAAATGAAGAGCAGATTGAAAAATTGGCTTTTTACGACCAGCTGACCAACTTGCCCAATCGACGCTATTTTTATGACTACATGAATAAAGAAATAGAAAACGGTCTTCGATATGGGGCGGCGTTTACACTCTTATTTCTTGATTTGGATGGATTCAAAGCTGTGAATGATACTTTCGGACATGATGTAGGTGACCTGCTACTCCAGCTTGTTGGCGAAAACCTGAAGGATATGGTGCGTGCAGGAGATTTTGTTGCGCGTCTTGGCGGTGATGAGTTTGTCATTCTGCTAAGCAATGTAGTCGACGATGCATCGTGCAAAAAAATATGCGACAAGATTATCACAACCCTATCGGAGCCGACTTCTATAAAGGACCACACCGTGAATATTGGAGTGAGCATTGGCGTTGCGTATTTTCCCACTCATGGAAAGACGAGCAATGCACTGGTCAAAAATGCCGATAATGCCATGTATGTCGCTAAGGAGAATGGCAAGAACAGGTATGTTATTGCTGAATAGCCTAATAGAGTTTATGGTCTATGATATGCAAATAGATTTGAGTCATATGAAAGTGGCTCTGATGGTCTAATTATTTAATAGGCATCAGAACCACTTTTATGATTATCTTTTACAGTTTCTAGACTTTAAATTTTGACATTTCACTTTGCAGCATTTCAGCCATCGAGTTCAACTCTTCCATGCTGGCAGTAATTTCTTCAAATGCAGCAGATTGACTTTGAATATTTGTACTAATTTCGCTGATTGATTGTGCGCCATCTACAGATGAATGTGTGATTTGATCCATAGCCTTGGATATTTCCTGTGTAGCTGATGTCTGATTATCAATAATTTCAGATATATCATCAATGTTTTCTGCTACATTAGTAACCAAATTGACTATATTTTTCATTTCAGTATCAGCTTCGTTGATGTTAATAACACTGATGGAAACCTGGTCTTTTTCAAGTTCAACAGAAGCGGTAGCTGAGGCGGATTTTTCCATGATTTCAGTTATGAGCTCAGTAATACTCAGTGCAGAAGACCGACTTTCCTCAGCAAGTTTACGCACTTCATCTGCTACGACTGCAAACCCTCTACCATGCTCACCGGCGCGTGCAGCTTCAATCGCTGCATTCAGTGCAAGTAGATTCACCTGGTCGGAAATACCAGTAATAATTTCTACAATTTCCCCAATACGATCTGTGGAATCTTTAAGCGAGTTAATGACACCACCCATTTCAGAAGAGAGCGATTGAACTGCAATGACACTGTCTTTTACTTTAAGTAGTGCATCTGTACCCTGTGCCGTTGCAGAAAGAACGTCTTGGCTATTAGCAGCTACAGCGTTTGCCTTATTGGCCATCATGGAAGAGTTGCTTGCAATTTCTTCAACTGAAGCATTTGTTTCTTCTGTTACACTAGCATTGCTGGTAATGGCTTCATTGACTTCTCCGGCGCTATGATTAATTATTTCTAATGATTTTGAATTATCCTCAATAGTGGCAGTAATTTGAGCAGCAGATGATGATAGACTCATCGCACTGTCTGCCACGTCTGAAATAATGAATCTGAGCTTTTCAATGAAATCATTGAATAAATTGCTCATTTCACCAAACTCATCTTTTGTTTCAACAATTAATTTTTTGGTCAGGTCACCATCACCTTGAGAAATATCAAGGAGCATTAGGTTGATATCTTTGATAGGTTGTATAATTGCACGCATTATAATTAGAGTAAAGACAACTACACCAATAATCATAATCCCAAGAAATCCAAATATCATTTGTCCCAATTGTTTAACCGGTAGCATAGCTTCAGAATCATCCACTTCAATGACAAGTCCTAAAGTTTTTCCACCTATTTGTACAATACCAAGTGCTCCGAGTACAGGATTACCTAAATAATCAATGTAGGTACCTACAGAACGGAATGAATAGTCCTTATTTTGTAATGCTTCACTAATCATTTTTGTACCCTCAGATTCCACGGATTTAATGAGAGCGGCTTCTTTTACATAGTCTCCAAGCATTGTTTCGGAATACAAAAGAAAGTTTTCATCTACAAGGTATGCATCGCCCGATTTACCAAGAGAGTTGACGCCAGAGTGAATGAGCTGATTTATTACGGACTGGTCAATGACAATAACTAGAGTTCCTTTAACCTTGTTATTGTCATTGATAGGATAAGCAAAGGCCATGCAATTCTGATTAATCAAAGGTGAGAAAAAGAGGTCTGACCAGGTAGCTGTGCCTGACAAGGCTGCAATCATATAGTTTCTGTCACTCAGGTCTGAACCGTGCAGGTCCGGGTTGGATGAAACCAGTATTTTGCCTGCATCATCTGTTATAACCAGATATGAGTATCCATAGGATTCTTTGACTTGTTTTAAAAACTCAACATCATTTGTTTGTGCTCGGTATCCATTTTGTGTAACAGCTTCGAGGATGTTAGGGTTTTTCGAAATGACTTCAGCATCTCCATAGCGCTCATAAAAGTAATTGTCGATTTTAATGATAGCATTGTCAAGAAAAACGCCATTGCCTCTGAATATTGATGTTTCAAGAGCAGCTGACGATTTTGAATAGGATATGAGACCAATGAGTATAAGAGGTAATATGCCAATAACAAGAGCAAAAATAATCAATTTGTTTCTAAACGCAAGTTTTTTCATTGTGATCCTCCCTTTGGAAAAGTAGCGCATGTTTATAGGGTGAATTTATATACGTGTTTTTGAATATATACTTTATTCTACCCATTGGGTAAATTGAGTAACAAATACCAGTTGAAATACGATAAATATTAGGTTAACTGTATGTAAACTTATCTATTTAGGGTTTTGCGTTTATGCTAAGGCCTTAAGTGAGAAATATAAGATATAAGTATGTATGAGAGGGAGGGATCCATATGAGACAATACGTTTTTGGTCCAGTACCATCAAGACGACTTGGAAGTTCATTGGGAGTAAGTCCGATTCCCAACAAAACCTGCAACTATTCCTGTATCTATTGTCAGCTGGGCAGAACAAATAGCCTGATGCTTGAGCGAAAGGACTTTTACCGGCTAGATGAAATCATGGAGGAAATGAAATCGGTCTTAGAATCAGGGGTATCTTTTGATGTGATTACCATTGTTGGGGAGGGCGAACCCACACTCTATTCGGAGCTTGGGGAGCTGATCCTTTCACTGAAGGGACTGACAGAGAAACCGGTCGTGGTAATTACAAATGGGGCTTTACTGGCAGATGCTGGTGTGAGAAATGAGCTTATGAGTGCTGATATTGTCATGCCATCCCTCGATGCCACAAGTCCAGATCAGTTCAAAAAAATAAACAGACCCCATAAGAAAATTGATTTCAATGAAGTCGTTCAAGGACTTATTGCCTTTTCAAAGGTTTATGAAGGACATTTATGGATGGAAATCATGTTTGTAGAAGGCTACAATGATGACGAGAAGACACTTGCAGCATACAAGAAAATCTTGAGCCAGATTACCTATGAACGCTTGTATTTAAATGCTCCAGTAAGGCCGCCCGCCGAAGCGGATGTTCGTGAAGTTTCAGCGGCATTTATGAAAAGAGCTGAAACCTATTTAGGCGGTTTATCGATTGATCTCTTGTATTCGGAAAAGTTTTTCAGTGAGATTGCTGATGATTTTGATGCAATTTTGAGTATCATCCGGCGACACCCGATGACAGAATTTGAAATTACAGAATTTCTAAAGTCGCGTAACTGCGGTGATATTGAAAGGATTTTCACACAGCTGAGTCATAGTCATGTCGTTCAGTGCATTGATTATAAGGGCTATAAGACCTATCGGCTCAACAACTGATGAATTGTTGAAAGCAAATAAAGCGCAGTCTCCCGTGGTGGAGTGACTGCGCTTTTACTGTCTATTCAATAGGTTCGCTTTGCAGAATCTCGAGCTGCTGTGGCACGTAGCTGATTGCACAGAAATCATCATCTTCAAATTGAGCCCCGTGTGCGAACATGTTCAGTGCATCAAACATGGGGACATTCCAAGGCGCACTTTCAGAACGCTCGTGATCGAAGTCCCTGAGGAGTGCCATCATCTTGCCTATGAAGTCACGGCCAAGTGGTTCAGGCCAGTGCGCGCTGTAGATATCGATGAAATCCATCGTGTTGACGCGCTTCAGTGCGCGGTAGTAGGCTGCAAGTGGAAGACCGCTGACAAATAAGACCCGTTTGAGGATTGCGTCTCCACTGAAGAGCAGCTTGGACGTTTGATCCAGTATGGCAATACTGCCTTTGGTATGACCAGGAATTTCAACGACGACAAGCTTGCGTTCACCGAGATCGATTTTGTCGCCATCCTTTAAAAATCTGAATAGGTAGGGGCCACTATTGGCGACGTATGCGCAAGGCTCCAATATGTATTGTTCTTCATCGGGAGGTAGATCTGAAGACACTTCATTAGCGCCAATCCAAATTTCCTCAAACTGCCTGTTTCCGCCGGAGTGATCACCGTGATAGTGTGTGTTCATGACTTGCAGAGGGCGGTCTGTCAGAGATTCTACATAGGATTTTATATCCGCATTGCCATACCCGGTGTCTATTAAAAGGGCACGGGACTTTCCTTCTATCAAATAGGTGTTTACCTTTCCCCAGCCTGGAAGTCGACCAGGACCTGGCAGGTTTCCGGGGCAAGTGATCTGGTAAATACCCTTTGAAATCTGTTTATGCGTAAATTGTAACATGGGAAGACACCTCCTGTTTGCTAAAGGGTGTTATGAAAATAGGCTTGCATATAGTGTACTCTTGTTTGCAGGTCACTACAATACATAATTATAAGAGTTTATGTATAAAGGAACAAGTGATTGCAGTGATTCTGACAATTTACATTGATTTTTGGCAGATTAAGGTATATCTTATAAGTAGTTGATAACATAACGGCGTTAATCAAACGAGGAGGATATGAAATATGGAGGGTCGTAATTTGAACACATCTGTTATGGATGACATTAAAATGAGTATTTTTAAATCGCTACGTAAAGCGGTTATATTCATATTTGCATTTATTGCATTATACGCACCTGCAACTGTAATGATGGCACCGCCAGAACTTAGGAACTTCAGTATTGAATATCAGGTGATTGAAGTATTTTCAGTGATTGTCATTGCCTTGGCATTTTTTTCACTGAAGTTGAAATGGCAGGTGGATATGAAAATAACCATAATGGCATTTCTTTTTATCATTGGAATCATATTGGTGTATGGCTCATCATATCGCTTGAACATATCGATGTATGCACTTCTGTTC
The DNA here is from genome assembly GCA_963678925.1 of uncultured Acidaminobacter sp. GTDB lineage: Bacteria > Bacillota > Clostridia > Peptostreptococcales > Acidaminobacteraceae. Next base: position 3,015,527 of record OY787533.1, read on the forward strand.
GTCTCATTTATTCCCTTGGTATTGATTCATGGGCGGCTTTCCTCCGCCATATATATTGTCCTGATTGTAGGGTCAGCACTGGGGATCTCTATTTTTGGACAAACGTCAATGAAGACGACTTCAGGGATTACACCGCTTGAACTTATTGCTGAAGGAAAAATCACGCTGGTTGCAATGTTGGTGATAGGCCTTGTAATAACCTTATTTATACGTAATTCTATAATTGATATTTTCTTGAATTTGGCAAAATCAGTGACAGCACAGGAAGAGGCTCGCACAGAGATTGAAAATGCACAAACAAGATTGTTAAGCAGTGCAGAAAAATCGGATGAGGCGCTTGATGACTTAAATGCCTATATCGATCAACTCAGGAGTGCTTCAGTTGGTGTGGGGAAAGCTATTGATGAAATGGCACAGGGTGCTGTTGACCAAAGTACAGATCTTGAAAAGGCAATGAGTATCATGGATGATCTGAGTTCTGCTATGGGTGTCATAAGTAGTACGATTAGTGAGCTTTCCAGTCAGACTGCTGAGAGCGAAAAAGTTAATGCGCAAAGCACACAATCCATTCAAAATTTAGAGCAGACAATTGTCAATTCAGAAAATCTGAATTCAGAAATCTATGCAACCATAGAGAGAATGCTTGAAGAGTTCAAATTGATCATAGAAGCTATTCAAAGAATTGACTCAATATCCCAACAGACAAACTTGTTGGCATTGAATGCATCCATTGAATCTGCACGGGCCGGAGAGGCTGGACGGGGATTCGCGGTCGTTGCGGATGAAATTCGAAAGCTGGCAGAAGAAACTTCGGAGAGTGCGAAGGATATCAATGTGATCATAAAGGGCATGGATGAGAATATTGGCAAGGCTCAGGTTACAATGAATGATCTTAAAACGCAATCTTGTGAAACATCAGAAATTGTCAAGGTTACAGCGGATAATATTAATAAAACAATTGAGTTTTTAGGGAAAACAAGTTCTGCACTTTGCCTGACCGAAGAGAAATCAAAAGAACTCGATAAAATGAGAGAGGAAGCCCTTGTATCCATAAGTACAATTGCAAGTGTTTCAGAAGAATATTCTGCGACGACAGAAGAGGTCAATGCATCTGTAATTAAAATTGTAGATGATATTGAAAAAATAGCTGGAAATTCTGAAAGGCTTAAAAAGGAGTTTGAATCTTTGGTCAAAGTGTAAAATCAGTGAAGAGGACAACTGTTAAATAGAATACACTGAATCTAATCGTCTTGACATGTGGCTTTCGTTTCCGCTTATATTTAGATATAATGGTTGAAAATAGATAAAGAAAGTGTAGTGGTCAAATGATACGAATAGGTGTTGTCGGTCCTCAGGACACCGTTGAAAAGATATTGAGCCTAAGAGCGCATTTTGAAAACGAAGCAGAATTCGTTGCAGAAGTCTATGCGGACAATACGGACATTGCCCATGGGGTAGAGCAAATCAAGCATCAGGTTGACTGCCTGCTCTTTTCTGGGGAAGCCCCTTATGTCATTGCAAGGAATGCCGGTGTACTCGATGTTCCAACCATATACATACCCAGGGAGGGCACGAGCTTTTACCGAACCCTTTGGGAAATTAAGCAGACGGGCAAAGAATTTTCGAGAATCAGTTCCGATGTGGTGTCTCTTGAGGTCATGCGGGAAACGATTCAGGAACTGGGTGAAGAGTTTGAAACAGGATATTACCTGAAATTTGATGGCGAAATGGAGCTTGAATCCTTCACGAAATTCCATAAAGATCTCTACGAAGCTGGAAAGACCGACGTTGCAATAACGGGTTTTACAAAGGTATACCAAGAGCTCATGGAAAGCAATATACCGGCATTTAAGATTTATCCGACCCAGCTTCTCATTCGAGATACCATCAATAAACTCATATTGATGGGGCAGGTCAAAAAGGAAAATGAAGGCAGAATTGCAGTTCAGGTTATAAAAATCAGAGAAAAGAATATTTCAGCCTACTCAGATTATCAGTTCCTGCTTATGCGAAATCATCTTGAACAGAATCTCATTCAGTACGCGAAGGATACCTTTGGGACCATATTTCCACTTGGAAGAGATGAGTATATCATTTTTACAAATCGGAGTGGAATTGATACGGTAGAAAGCGTACTGCCCAAGCAGCTAGACACAGTAGCACAAAAATATCCTCAGTTTATCTTTGCTTCGGGAATTGGCCTGGGTCACACGGTATACGGTTCAGAAAGTCTGGCACGCACAGCGCTTTCTTATGCAGTAAAGGAAAACGATCATGCCCTATTTGTTCTGGACGAATCTAACAATATTCGAGGGCCTTATAAAAATGAGGATCAGTCGATACTTGATTTCAAGCTTTCTTCTTCTGAAAATGAGCTTATAAGAAAAATCAGTCTCGAAACACATTTGAGCATCGCCAATATAACCAAGCTTCTTTCCGTAACCACGAAGTTGAACAGCGATATCGTTGAAGCCAATGTCGTGGCACAGTACTTAGGCATTGCACCGCGAAGTGCAAGAAGAATACTCAATCAGCTGCTTGAACATGGTTATGCAGAAATTGTGGACACTGTTCAACGTGCAAAAAACGGAAGACCAAGCAAGCAGTTCAGATTGAAGCTGCATGATCAGTAATTTCAGATTTTGTTTAAAAAGTCTTGAGATGTGTAAATACATACACATTTCAAGACTTTTTTTTTATTTTGCACTTGAATGAAAATAAAGTAATGAAGGGATTTTGACCACAATATCAGGTAAAAATGCATTCGTCTGAATTGCCTAAAAATTAAAAAAGTATTTATTGTTCATAAATAATCTGATATAATGCATTTATATTATTCGGACATGACCATATATAGTCCGTAATGTATTTAAACGGTGTATGAGAAAGGGAGGGCTAGGATTTTGAAAGAAAGAGAAAAGAAATCATTACTGATGCGAATGATGAAGGGGGTTGAATCAGCCGGCAACAAGATGCCACACCCATTTATCATGTTTTTAGGACTTATTATCATTGTTATCGCATTGTCAGCTGTTTTTCAGGCATTGCATGTGAGTGTGACACACCCGACATCTGGTGAGGCTGTTGAAATCAAAAGTTTGCTCTCTAAAGACGGCATTCAGTATATTCTGCTGAATCTGGTTAAAAACTTCTCTGGCTTCAGACCCCTTGGGCTCGTACTGTCCATGATGCTGGGGATTGGTCTGGCTGAGCAATCTGGTCTGATGAACGCCTTTATGAAAAAGTTCATTTTAGGTGCGCCGGAAAGACTGCTCATTTTTGCTGTATTCCTCATTGGTATTTGTGGTAATATCGCGTCTGATGCGGCTGCTGTAATCGTACCGGGACTTGCGGGGGCAATTTTCTATGGGGCTAAGAAAAACCCGCTTGTAGGTATTATTGCCGGTTTTGCAGCGGCAAATGCAGGCTTTAGTGCCAATATCGTCATTGCGGGAACCGATGTCCTGCTTGCGAGCATTACCTCAGAAACTGCTAAGATCATTGATCCAGCCATTGAAGTTTCGCCGCTGGTAAATTACTATTTTATGGCGATTTCAACCATACTTCTGGCTCTTGTAGGAACCTTTGTTACAACGCGAATCGTCGAAAAGATTGCAGGCGATTATGAAAGGCCCCTGGAAGAAATTTCAGAGGAAGCCCAGTTTGGCGTTTCTGAAATAGAAAGCAAAGGGCTTAGGGGCGCAGGCATTTTTTCTATCATTTACTGGGGACTCATCATTTTGGCCCTAATCCCAACCGCTTCACCACTTAGAGGTGCAGGGGGCTCCATTATCAGTTCGCCATTTATCAAGGGCATTGTGCCTCTAATTCTATTCTGGTTTATCGGACTCGGAACAATCTATGGTAAAGCTGTAGGCGTCATCGAAAACAGCGCCGATGTACCCAAGCTTATGAGCAAGGCAATTGAAGGCATGTCAGGTTATATCGTGCTGGTATTTGTCATGGCGCAGTTTATCAGCTTCTTCAACTGGACCAATATGGGACTCATCTTATCGGTTAAACTGGCTGACTTGCTTAAAGCGGCAAACTTCACGGGCTACGGTATGGTTGTAGCAGTCATATTCATAACAATGATCGTCAATATCTTTATTGGCAGTGGGTCTGCAAAATGGGCCCTGCTTGCACCGGTTTTCGTACCTATGTTTATGATGCTTGATTACTCACCTGCCTTTTCACAGGTCGCATATCGTATTGGCGACTCTACAACAAATGCGATTACACCCCTGAGTCCATATTTTGCAATCGCCTTGGGCTTCATGCAAAAGTACAAGAAAGATGTGGGCATTGGTAACTTCTTCGCACTGGCTCTACCTTATTCAATTGCATTTGCCCTGCTTTGGATTGTTCTCCTAGGCATTTGGTTTGCCTTTAACATACCACTTGGTCCCGGTGCTGGAATTTACATGTAGCAAAAGATAGAACTGAAGAAAAGCAACTTTGAAGAGCATTAGAGATAGAAACTCAACTGAGTTGGCAATGAATCTTTTATAAAGGTGGAAGGTGGTCTGTCCCTTTTTAAGCATGCGGATAGTCTGCCTTTTACAGCCTTTTAGAAAGTTGATGTCTATAAAGAGGAACCAGTCGTCTGAAGAGAGAATAAAAAGACGGTGAGTAGTTAAATGAAAGGAGCGTGTGACCTTCACTTAATTGAAGTCATACAAACATAACAATGGATAAAATCAATCAGCTTGCACAAGCCCTGAGTGATGATGTTATTGCACTTAGAAGAAGTTTTCATAAGTATCCGGAACTTGGGTGGTGCGAGTACCGAACCGCTTCGATTATTACTGAAGAGTTGATTCAGCTGGGCTATGAGGTTACTGTAGGAAAACCCAATTTCAAAGCAGAGGCCAGAATGGGCCTGCCAAGTGAGACTGAGATGGACAAGGCTTATGCCTGGGCGCTTGAGAACGGTGGACATGAGCAGCATATGAAGGCTATGAAAGGCGGATTCACCGGCGTTACAGCAAGTCTTAAAATTGGAAAGGGACCGAATGTCGCATTTCGGTTTGATATAGATGCACTGCGAATAAATGAGAGTAGTGCACAGTCCCATTTGCCGGCCGCAAATGGATTCGTCTCAGACATCAAGGGGCAGATGCATGCCTGTGGACATGACGCCCACGCTGCGATTGGACTTGGTGTTGCACGAATAATTACAGACCTTAAATCTGACCTGGAAGGACTTGGAACCATTAAGCTCATATTCCAACCATCAGAAGAAGGTGTACGCGGCGCGAAGGCGATGGTTGAAGCAGGTGTGCTTGATGACGTGGACTATGTGGCGGCTGCCCATATAATGGCCAACGAGCCTTCTGGATTAATGATCTGCAGTGCCAAAGGTTTTATGGCAACAAATAAAATTGACGCAGTCTTTAAAGGTGCACCATCACATGCTGGTGCTGCACCAAGTGATGGGAAGAATGCCATGCTGGCAGCCTGCACCGCAGTTATGAACATTCATGCCATCCCACGGCATAAGCACGGTGCGAGCCGGGTAAATGTAGGTCAGCTGGTTGCGGGAACTGACCGAAATATTATTACCGAAGAAGCGCGCCTCAAAATCGAAACACGTGGTCAGAATACTGAAATCAACAGCTTTATCTACGGCTACGTGATGCGGATTCTGGAGGGTGCGGCCCAAATGCACGATGTGGAATTAGAGGTGGCAAATGTGGGAGCGTCTATTGGCGGAAACCCAACAGAGGCTTTTGTGAACCGTATAGAGCACATTGGCGAGACCCTTGAATGCTTTACAAGAATTGAGCACGAATCGACAAAGCCTGCTGGAAGTGAAGATTTTGCTTATATGATGGAGTGCGTTCAGGAAAACGGAGGCCAAGCAGTGTATTTTATGATTGGATCAAAGGGTGCACATGGCCACCATACTGCTGCATTTGATATTGATGAATCGGATATGATAAATGCAGTAAAAATGTTTGCGGGCATTCTGATTGACATAGCAGGACGTAACTGAAGCAATATGGCGAAAGTAAGACAGAGGTGATTATATGAGCAAGAGCGCATGGTTAAATTCAAAATATCTTACCTATCGTAAGACCTGCAATGATTTGAGCGATGCAATTTGGGAAGATGCAGAACTGAAGTTTCAGGAGTTCAAGTCTTCACAGAGACTGATCCAGGCACTTCAAGTCAATGGATTCGATGTGGAGGAAGGGCTCGCAGGTATTGAGACAGCCTTCCTTGGGCGGTTTAAGGTCGGAGATGGAGGACTGCGCATCGGTATACTGGGAGAATTTGATGCCCTGTCTGGACTGAGTCAGCTGGCAGGTGAAACAGATCGAAAGGCATTGATTGAAGGCGGATCAGGGCACGGCTGTGGGCATAATATTCTGGGGTCTGCTGCGCTTGGTGCCGCGCTGCTTATAAAGGACTATCTGGAAGAGAACAGGATACCGGGTGAGGTGATTTATTACGGTTGCCCAGGTGAAGAAGGCGGTTCCGGCAAGGCATTTATGGCAAAATCAGGGTGTTTTGACGAACTCGATATGGCGCTGACATGGCATCCAGGCAACCACAATGGGGTACTCTCCATGACCTCACTTGCAAATTATCAGGTTGTCTTCCATTTCGAAGGCAAGGGCGCACATGCTGCAGCATGTCCGCATTTGGGAAGAAGTGCCCTTGATGCAGTTGAACTGATGAATGTCGGTGTCAATTATTTGAGAGAGCACATGCCACCGGCTGCACGGGTACATTATGCAATGGTTGATGGCGGGGGTCTTTCGCCGAATGTGGTCCAGCCTAAGGCGTCTGTCAGATATCTTGTAAGAGCACCGCATCTTGATGAAGTTAAGACCCTCTATGAGCGTGTCGTTAAAATTGCATCTGGAGCAGCGCTGATGACAGAGACCCAAATGCATGTGGTTTTTGAAAAAGCATGTTCAAACTACTTCCCTAACAATGCCATTGAAAGTGTTCTGTACGAAGCATTTACAGAAGTAGGCGCCCCGGATTTTTCAGCTGAAGATATGGCATTTGCAAAAGACATGCAAAAGACATTTTCTGAAGAGGATATGGCCGCGGACTTTGAAATGGCATGTGGTTTTGTCGGTCCCACTGTTGAGCTTGAAGAGACCTACATGGACTTAAGTCTCTCAACCCAGGTACTGCCCTTCACGAAACATACATTGACACTTCATGGCTCTACGGATGTGGGGGATGTATGCCAGGTTGTTCCAACAGGACAGATTTATGTGGCTGCTTCTGCACTTGGAACACCAGGACATTCATGGCAGCTCGTATCACAGGGAAAAACAGAAATTGCCCATAAGGGACTTGAAACCGCGGCGAAGGTTCTTGCGCGGACAGCGATCCGGTATTTTGACAATCCTGAGCTGATAGCAGCGGCAAAAGCGGAATGGACAAAGCGTACAAAGGGTAAGCAGTATGTCTCTCCGATTCCAGATGGAACGAACCCGACTTTCTAATTTTAGAATATCTCTGGATAAATGTATGAATATGCATTAGAATGATGTAGGCAAGTATTACAGAGATAAAATAGAAAGTTGTGGTAAGCATGTTTGAATACAAAACAGAGCAGGTATGCTCAAGAAAAATCAGATTCAGTGTTGAAGAGGGTATTGTGAGAAATGTTGCCTTTACAAGCGGTTGTGATGGCAATCTTCAGGGAATCAGCAGCCTTGTTGAAGGGATGAATGTCGACGAGGTTATTTCCAGACTGGAAAATATCAGATGTGGCAGCAAAAGCACATCCTGTCCTGCACAATTGGCTAATGCCCTGAAGGCCTACAGTGAGACAGCCTGATAGTCAGAGCGTGGTGGCTGCGGGTTCCTTTAACGGAAATCTGAATAGAGACACTCACATATGATATGAAAAAAGAGCAGAAAACCAGTCTGCTCTTTTCTTATGCAGTTTTTTAAGCTATTCCTTGTTGGGCCAGTTATGTCTGAAAAAACGATTTCGATAGGATTTTGGCGTATAGCCGGTGATTTCCTTAAAGACCTTAATGAAATGGCTTTGTGAGCTAAACATCAAGTAATTGCTGATTTCAGAGTAAGTATAATCAGAGAATTTAAGCATATTCTCAGCTGCTTCTACACGTTTTCTGCGAATGTATTCTGATATGGAGTAGCCAGTTTCCTTTTTGAATAGGCGTGATAGGTATGACGGGGAGAGCCCCGCATGCTCTGCCAGTGCTCTTACAGTAATTGATGTATGAAGATTGTAGTAGATGAAATCCATACAAAGCAGAACGGCCCTGGACAGTACAGCTTTCTTCTGATGGGCGGCCATACGCTGGGTCAGGTCTGTGACCATTTCAGTGTGCAGTGTCTCAACTGCTGTAACAGAGGTGCACTGGTCTGCTTGTTGAATGTACAGGTCGCTTAGCGTATAGGCGGTCTCTGCTTCCATCCCACCTTCAATGCAAAACCGTGTTACAAGAGTCATTGAAGCGACAAAAAGATACTTTGTGTTTCTGAGTGGATCATCAGACAATACGCCGGTCTTTGAACTGGTAAACATGTCCTTGCTTTCTTCAATACCAAGCATATTACCCTGTTTGATATACTCATATTGCCGCATTTCTTCATCGTAGGAATGATGACCAAGCTGATGCTCACGCTGCAAAAATATTGTGTGGGTCAGCTTGCGGTTCTGTTTGCTTTTAGGACGCATAGGTGCCACCTCACAAGTTTGTTTGATAACTTTTTCGGATTTGTCGTGTGTGATAACAGGTCAATTATATAGCACAAATATACCATAAAAAGAATATAGATGATATGTAATTGATATCTGCAGTGATAGAATTTGTATATAAATGAGCGGCTTGGGGTACTAAGGAAATGGCATGTATTTTTGAAAATGAGGTGGAAGCTATGAACCGAGCATACTTGAATGCATCACTGTCACCAGATGCACGTACTGAAATTCTTCTCTCAGAAATGACGGTGGAAGAAAAGGTCGGACAACTTATGCAGATTTCCTGCATGAAAGCAGATCCGAAATTTGAAGATGGGAAAGCGACTGGCTGGATATATGGAAGAATGGACGATACAGATCGAAACAGCTGGGTACTGGAGAAGTTTGCGGGCTCCTTTCTCCACGTTCTCGGTGATGAGATAGATGTAATACAGGAAATGGCCCTAAAGACGCGTCTCGGAATTCCAGTACTGTTTGGCATTGATGCCATACATGGGCATGCGCTGCATAACGGTGCAACGATTTTTCCCTCACAGCTTGCGATGTCATGCAGCTGGGATCGGAATATGATTGAGCAAATGGGTCGGGTGACTGCAAGGGAAGTTGCGGCAGATGGAATCCACTGGACTTTTTCACCAGTGCTGTGTATTGCAAGAGATTTAAGATGGGGCAGGGTGAACGAGACATTTGGAGAAGATCCATACTTGATCGGGGAGCTTGGAATGTCAATCATTAAGGGATATCAAGGCCGGACCCTTTCAGATTCAGACAGTATTTTAGCTTGTGCAAAGCATTATCTTGCCTACGGAGAATCTACGGGAGGTCGAGATGCTTATGATGCGCAAATCAGTATGCGAAAGGCTCGGGAAGTTTTTCTTCCACCTTTTGAAAAGGCAGTTGAAGCGGGCTGTGCGACCTTTATGACTGGATATCAGTCTGTCGACGGCAGGCCAGTGACAATACATGAGAAACTCATCAAGGATGTGTTGAAAGCCGAGCTGGGATTTGATGGTTTCGTGGTGACAGACTGGAACAATACAGAGAGTCTGATAACCCAGCAGAGGGTCGTGGCGGGTATGGATGAGGCAGCCACGCAGGCGCTTCTTGCAGGCAATGACATGATCATGAACACGCCTGCCTTTTATGAGACCATGGTGAGACTTGTAAAGAATCATTCGGTAAAAGAAGAGGCACTCGATGAGGCTGTCCGCCGAATCCTGCGCATCAAATTCAGAATGGGACTCTTTGAAAAGGCGGCCAAGCATGTTGACGCTGTTCAAGCGGATGTATCAGGAGCACCTGATATGGAAAAGGAAAATGCTGTTTATGCATGTGAGAAACATCTGAATGTCAATCTTGAGTTAACTCGAAAATCGGTCGTACTGCTTGAAAACAAGAAAAATCTACTTCCGCTGACTGAAAACAGTCAGTTCGGCAATTTGAAAAAAATTGCTGTAATCGGGCCAAATGCGGATGATATTGCAGCCCAGTATGGTGACTGGACATACTTCACACACCCCTATCCCAAAGATGAAAAGCCACAAGAGCCCTTCTACACCATGCTTAGGGGGATACGAGAGATTTCCTCCAAATACGGAATCCAGGTTGACTATAGTAGAGGCTGTCACCTGATGCATGCAGATGATGCCCAGATTGAAGACGCTGTTTCTGCAGCAGAAAATGCTGATCTCGTTGTTGCTGTAGTTGGAGACTGCATTGAACAGAATGGCGAGTTCAAAGACCGTGCAAATTTAGACTTGTCCGGTGCGCAGCAGCATCTTCTTGAACGCCTGAAGGAGACAGGCAGGCCCCTGGTGGTCGTAATGGTAAATGGTAAACCATTGACTGTTCCATGGATAAAGGAACATGCAGATGCCGTGATTGAAACCTTCAACGCAGGCATGTTTGGCGGTAAGGTTGTCGGTGAAATCCTATTTGGTGAAACATGCCCGACGGGTAAGCTGTCCATATCCTTTGCACAGCATACCGGTCAGCTTCCGGTTTATTACAATCAGCTGCCGGGATGGCACGGCAGCAAGTATATGGATCTTCCTATGGAGCCGCTGTATCCGTTTGGCTATGGATTGTCTTTCACAGAATTTGAATATGCCAATTTGAAACTGTCAAAGCATCGATGCAGTCCAGAGGAGACCATTATGGTTTCCGTAGATGTTACAAATACAGGCAGTGTGGATTCGGAAGAAATTGTTCAGCTGTATGTCAACGATGCAATCAGCAGTGTGATGACGCCGTTCATGGAGCTAAAAGGTTTTGAACGGGTTGCGATCAGAGCGGGCGAAACGATAACTGTCAATATGAAACTCTCTGTTTCTGATCTGTATGTCATAGACCTGAATGAAGAGAAAACAGTAGAAGCGGGAACCTTTGAAATTATGGTCGGACCGGATTCGCGACAAGCGGTGCTTCTAAAATCGAACTTGACAGTCGCGTAAAAAGCCTTCATGCTTCAATAGAATGAAGCAGATATTTTTGGCATTTGCCAAAAATATCTGCTTTGAACCTCCCTAAAAGAGATATAATAAAAGTGGAGGTGATTAGATTGAAAAAAATTGGTATTGTCATCTGCGACCGCTACAGTACATGTGCGGGCGGGAAATGCTTCAGGGCCCTAAAAGAAAGGGTTGGCGGTTTTGAAAGATACAAGGATGAAGATGTAGAACTGGTAGGTTACACGACCTGTGGCGGTTGTCCTGGGGGCAACATTGAATATGCACCTGAGGAAATGAAAAAGAACGGTGCGGAAATCCTGCATCTGGCGACGGGCTTTGTTGTTGGGTATCCACCCTGTCCGCATCTTTTTGAGTTTATGAAGTTCGTTCCAGAAAAGTATGGCATGGACCTTGTTGTTGGAACACATCCGATACCTGAAAAGTATTATACAACCCATGTTGAGCTTGGAACCTGGAAAGAGGAGAAATGGCAGGAAGCCATTAAGGATGTCTTGCCAGTTAAAGATATCAGGCTGGCGTATGATTAAATACATAAATGTAAGTTGCTGAAGTTTAGCCGCACCACATCCAGAATGTCTGAGGGACAGGATGTGTGTGCGGCTTTTATGCTTATTTGTTAATGCGAATACCACGAACCCAGATGGCGTCAATTTGTGTTAACGCAATGAAATCAAATTGTTAAAAGGGAAGCTTAACAAAGACTTAACTCAGGGTCGAAAAGTGTATGTTTTCTTCACGATTTTTAACTTTACACGGGGTTGAAACTGGTATAGAATGTTGTCGCTGTAGAGGCTATTTTGGATTTTTTGAGCCAAAAGGCAGGAATCACAATTAAGTGATTTACACGTTTCACATGCAAGTGAAGTGCTTTTTAGTCAAGGAAATGAGTGAAGCAATGAAGTATTTGATCGGTTACATACCATCAGAAGTAGACGCATTCAGGGATATTCTGCCCTTTGTTTTGACCTCTATGGAAATTGAGGGGATTGAAGTCAATTTTTCGGAGTATGAGTCGACAGAGTGGCTGGAGTATAATATTGACCTGGCAAGAAAACTGACAGCTAAGGGAAAGACATATCAGATACATTTACCGGAAATGACAAGTGCTAACCTGCATATACTGGATAAACTGGAGCATATCATTCCGGAAGTAGGCGGGCAGATCAACGCGGTTCTCCACCACGCGCTGGGGAAAACAGTTGAAGAGGATATCGCTCTGACATTTGAAATGCTCGACATGATCTACAAATATCTTGAGGAACGCAATTTGAATGTCGTCATCCATTTGGAAAATCTTAATGTTATTCGTTCGCTGGATATTTTTCCAAAGGAGAGACATGAAGCCATGCGCCATATAGTGGGGCGTGAGAGAATAAACATCAATCGAATTGATGAAATTCTTCAGGAATATCCTGCACTGAAACTCTGTCTAGATTGCGGCCATGTGATTTCAGACAAGCTTGAGTTTGGATTGACACCCCTGCAAAAGCAGCGGGTTGGCAATATTCACATACATGACGCGGACGAGCATTCAGACCACAAATTGAATGGTAGCTGTACAGATATCCGATTGACAGATGCATTTGTGAAAAGTGTTTTCAATCTGGAAAGTTACAGCGGCTATGGCGTTATTGAAGTTGCAAAGGTGAACCTTGGTTCAAACACAGAAGAAACCATCAAGATACTTGAAAAGGAGATACAACTCATGAAGGGTCAGCATTACACAGATATCGTATTCACAGACGGCGAGAAAATGCCAAGAGATAGAGCAACAGAGGACTGTGCCAAGTGCGGTTCTAAGAAGGGTGAGTTCCACCAGTCATACTGCGAGGCAGAAATATGTCCAATGTGTGGAAAATACCTATCGGAGTGCAATCATATGGAAGGCTATGAAATCGTGGGTGACCACAGTCTGAGCACTGCACCCGTAGAACTTTCTGCATAAAACCAAGTTTGCATGTTAAAGGTGCTGTCGATAAGATTCTCAGCTTGAGAGGCTTATCGACAGCACCTTTTTTTTGTTTTCCAGAGCCTGATTGAGTCGGATGGGTCTAGTTTTTTTTCAGCAGCTTTTCAAGTTCTTCAGGTGGCATGGGCTTATAGTAATAATAGCCCTGGATTTCATCACACTTGTTCTCCTGAAGATAGTTCAGCTGATTCTTGTATTCCACGCCTTCGGCAATTACCTTGATTTTGAGGTTTTTGGAGAGGTCCACGATGGAACGGATGATGGCGCGGTCCTTATCACTTGTCTCGATGCCGTCAATGAACTGCTTGTCAATTTTGATCTTGTCGATTGGCAGCATCTTGAGGCGGCTGAGCGAGGAATAGTCTGTTCCAAAATCGTCAATGGAAATGAGAACGCCTCTGTCCTTTATACTTCCAAGCAGGTTGAGCACGGGTTCAATATCACCCATTGCAACACTTTCGGTGATTTCAAGTTCAAGGAGCGTTGACTGCATTCCAGTTTTCTGCAATATATCTTGAACCTGATTTGGAAAGTTGACCAGCTTGAGCTGTTTGGTGGAAACATTGACAGCCATGAGCAGGGACTGGTACCCAGCCTCCTCCCATTTCTTATTTTGAGTACAGGCCGTCTTGAGAACCCATTTTCCGATTTCATTGATAATACCGATTTTTTCGGCAATCGGAATGAAAACAGCTGGTGAAATAAAGCCGAGTTCCGGATGCTGCCAGCGAATCAGGGCTTCAACACCAATGATTTCTTCAGTGCGTGCGTCCACCTGGGGCTGGTAATGCAAATAGAATTCCTCCCGTTCAAGGGCTTTGTACAAGCCTTTAACGATTCTGTTGATATCTCTCTGCTCATTTTTCAGCGCCTCAGAGCAGAGATAAATCTGGTTCCTTCCAAGGTGCTTGGCCTTGTACATTGCAGCATTTGCATTTTTTACAAGACTGGCCGTCGTATCGCCATCAGAAGGATACACCGAAATGCCAATACTTACAGTCGGCTGAAACTCCTGATCATTTATGGAGAGGGGTTCGCGCAGTACAGCACTGAGCAGCTGGGCCGCGCTTGTGATTTCAAGGTCGTTTGCAGTATTTTTCAAAATGCAAATGAACTCGTTGCCGGCATATCGGCCTACTGTACAGGTGTTTTTTGAGTTTTCGAGCAGCTTGTTGGAAAGCGTCTTGATGAGGGTATCACCGCCATCGTGGCCCAAAGTATCATTGACAAGTCTGAGAGAGTCAATCTCAATGAAGATAACGCCGATTTTTGATTCTGACTTCTTGGCGTCTTCAATGGCCTGATCCAGTTCACTGGTCAGAGCCCGGCGATTGAGCAGGTTTGTCAGGTAATCGTGGTTGGCAGTGTACAAAATGTCATTTCCCATGTCCACTCTTTTGATGGTATGCGACAGCAGGTTGAATATGATATTCAAGAGGTCAACATTTTTAAGCGCAACCAGACCTGCTGTTCCCATATTTTCTATGCAGAATAAGGACAGTGTGCCGTTGCTTCTTGAAATTGGAATGAAGATGATATTGTATATGTCATAGTCATTCAGAACGGCTTTTAAAACATGTGCCGATTCAGGAAGTTCGGAAGTGCTCTCAATAAAGACTGGTTTATTGCCGGAGAGTTGCTGAGTAAGCCACATTTCTCCTGTAAGTACGATGCTGTCATGACTGTTACGGTTTACAGTCTCAGGCGTAAACCATTTTCCCGTACTGCGAAGTGGTGATTTTACATCCTTTTGGGAGAAATAGATTACCCTATTTGCATCCAGAATCGCGCCTAGGTTGGGAAGCATTTGATTAATGCGTTCATTAAGATTAACATGCGTTACAGATATCAAGTCTGTAGATATGCAGGAAATCAGCTTTTGGACCTTAAGCTGCTGCATGTTTTCCTGCCAGCGTTTTCGATAGATATCATTTACAAACTTGGCCATTAGGAATACTAGAATGATAATCAGAATACGCTGCAGGTATTCATGGCCGGTTATAGGAATAGTTATACGCGGCATTTGCCTCCAGGCAACAAGCTGTGTGAGAATCATTGATATTGCAATCACATAGAGGTTGAGACGTGTGTTGAATGCCAGGGAGAAGATGATCAGAACAAAGGGAAAGGCCCAGATGGTTGTTGTTGAAGTATCAGCAGCAGAGAGTGTTATCAGAAAAATTGAAGCAGCGAGAATGCTTAAGCTGACAGTGTCCTTCTTATCCTCTTTGAGGGGTGAATGCTGAATCCACAGAACAGCAAGCCCTATGCCGGCAACCAGCAAAGATATCGCGAAAGCTAGAAGTATGGATTGCTGGTGAATGACAAACTTATGGAAAAAGTTCATAAGTGCGCCCAAAATGAAAATGAAGGCAACATAATGATAAAGCTTGATGCGCGTACTTCTATTGAAAATCAGATTTGAGTTTTCATTGCTTTCAGGGACCATGAGTCCATATTGCTTGATGGTATAGTAAATGGCAAGTGTGGGAACGAGTACGAAAATAGGCCCGAGCTGTGGTATGGGATAAAAGAGTGGAAGTAGCTGATCCACAATAGTTCCCCCAATCAGGGTGAAGGCAAAGGACAAGAGGATGATGAAGGCTTTCTTCTTATCAGATGCCGCCTCGGAGGCTTTGCCCCATTTCCACACGAGAAAGAGCCCAATCAAAGTATAGGCAATGTAATAGGCCTTGAAGAATAGGGAGGCAAAATTGATTTCAGTTATGGATAGCCAGCCATACTTTGTGAGTTCGTAGGATCCGTTATTGCTGAAGCTTCCAGGTGCGATGGAAAACATATAGACGGTAAAAAAGGCCGGCAGATAGAGCAGAACATAATGCCAGCGAGTTTTGAGTCTGGAATCCTCCTGTGTGATTAATAAGAAGAAATGCAGGAGCAAGCTGTAGAGCGTTCCCCAACCAAGCGCGGCGAGATGGTTCCAAAATATGCTGTATCCAACTTGACGCGCTTGCATGCTCATGGCGAAGCCAAGAGACCAGATGGACATGGAGGCGCATATAAAGAAGAAAACAATATTGGTTTTCCTTTTATAGTTCATATATAAACCGTATATTCCCAGAATGCTATAGACCAGAAACGTCAGATAAAAAGCTGTTGATACGCCGATTCCTAAAGACATGATGTGCCTCCTGCAGATAACGCTGTTGTCATAATAATGATAGACTATAGGTATTATAAAATTATACCCAGTTCTGTATTGTATTATTAACCCAGCGACAAGTTTTCACCGAAACTATTCGCTAGATGTCCGGTATTTGATATAATACAGAATAAATATAGAGTGGTTGGTCAGGCAGAATACGGGAGGGGGAGAGTATGATGCATAATGACGCAGTCAAATCTTATATAAAAACCTCGCATAAGCGATGTCGTGAATACCAGATTGATGAAGACAGAATGGTCAGCCGGAAGTTTGTCCGTGGCCATGAGTTGAATCAGCTACTTGTAGATAATAGTGAACTGATTATTACGGCACGGCCCTTTATTGAGCAGATTGTTGATTTTGTACGCGGTTCGGGTTTTTTTGTCATGCTGACAGATGCAGAAGGATGTATTCTCTATGTGTCAGGCGATGATGAAATCGTCAAGAAGTCCATCAGCTATGAAATGGTTCCAGGAGCCTACATGTCAGAAGCCTGCATTGGAACCAATGCCATGGGAACGGCAATCGCTGAAGACAGACCTGTTCAGATATCAGGAAAAGAACATTTTATTAAGGCTTATCATTCGTGGACCTGCTCCGGCGCACCGATTCATGATGAAAATGGAAAAATTATCGGATCCCTTGACTTGACGGGCAACTATGACTGTGTAAACTGTCATACCCTGGGCATGGTCGTTTCAGCAGTCAAGGCAATTGAATATTCCATGAGTCTTACAAAGAAGAATCAACTGCTGAAAAATTCACATGCTCTGGTTAGGTCCCTTATTGACTCCATTCGTGAGGGCATTGTCTACATAGATAAGTTGGGCAATATTGTGAGCTGCAATGACCAGGCCTGTAAAATGCTTGGATACAGTAAAAATATCTTGGAATCCATGCATGTGCAAAATCTTGTGGAAGACTGGGAAAGCTATAGAAGCGCAGTGGTCAACTCCGACATATTCAATGAAGAAGTACGCATACATTCAAAGACGAACAGAATGTATTTCAATATGAGTCTTTACCGTATCCAGGACCAGGGTGATGTCCAGGGCTGTATTCTTATGATTGAAGATGCAAAGAAGGTACGAAAGCTTGCAAATAAGATACTTGGTCGAAAGGCCATTTACACCTTTAACGATATCATCGGTGATTCTGAAGCCATGCGGGAAACTGTAGCCTTTGCCAAAAAGGTTGCAGACAGCAGATCGACAGTCTTGATTACTGGAGAAAGCGGATGCGGCAAGGAACTCTTTGCCCAGTCCATTCATAACTTCAGTCCAAGAAAAGACGAGCCCTTTGTTGCGATAAATTCAGGTGCCATTCCCAGAACCCTTATTGAGTCAGAACTCTTCGGCTATGACGAGGGCGCCTTTACTGGTGCCAAGCGTGGAGGCCAGGTTGGAAAATTTGAAATTGCAGACGGTGGCACCCTATTCCTTGATGAGATTGGTGAACTGCCCCTTGAAATGCAACCGAAACTCCTTCGCGTGATTGAGGAAGGGACCCTGGTGCGCGTTGGCGGTACCGAAGAATTTCGTGTCAATGTGCGTATTATTGCCGCGACGAATAAGGATTTAAAAGCAGAAGTTGAAAAGGGCAATTTCAGGCGAGACCTATACTACAGGCTCAATGTCATCCCCATTGAGTTACCGTCTCTCAGAGAGCGAAAATCGGATATTCCACTCCTTGTAGATCACTTTATGAAAGTCATTTCTGAGAGAATAAACAAACGGCCGGTTGGGATTACCGATTATGATATGCGAAGGCTTACGGCCCATGACTGGCCAGGAAACGTCCGGGAGCTGGAAAATTATATTGAGCTTGCCATAAACAAGGAACGGCTTGATATGGAACATCTGGTTGAAGACCAGGAATGCGTAGATGTCACACCTCTACCTGAGTTTACTGCAGGCACACTTGATGATATGGAAAAGCACCACATAATAAATGTATTGAAATCTGTGGCCTATAATATTACAACAGCTGCGAAAATACTGGGTATTGGAAGAAATACCTTGTATAGAAAACTTGAAAAGCATGACATATTGTTAGAAAAATCATAATTTATAAAATAAATAGCGTTTCATTTTAGAACACTGTTCTAAAACGGAACGCTTTTTCCCATTTTGAATGTTCTATAATGGAACGATTTAATTGGAGTGAAATAGTCTGAATTTGCTGTATATATTGAAATAGAGCCATATGATAAACTGGCATGACAATTGCGTTATTGTATACCGTTAAAAGATAATGTTGGCATATCTCCTTTGCGAAGAGCATGAAAGTGGTGTTTGAATGCGCTATGAAAAAAATGGGATTTTTACAGCAGAAGATATGCAGCGAATTAGAAGCGCACGCGTGTGTGTTGTCGGATGTGGTGGCCTTGGGGGCTACATCATAGAAATGCTGGCAAGAGCGGGAATTGGTCATTTGACAGTTGTAGATGGTGATGTGTTTGATGAAAGCAATCTGAACCGCCAGCTGCTGTCGGAGGAATCAAACATAGGGTGTTCAAAGGCGGTTGCGGCGGCTGAGCGTGTGAGGCGCATCAATACAGAGGTATCTGTAAGAGCAGTGCCTAAGTTCCTGACTGTGGAGAATGCAGAAGACATGCTGAATGGTTATGATCTGGTTATGGATGCTCTAGATACCATAGAGATTAGGCGCATACTTGAAAAGACCTGTGCAAAAAACGGAACGCCATTTGTTCATGGCGCCATAGCAGGATGGTATGGTCAGGTAAGCACGATTCTGCCTGGTGACGCAACGCTAGAAAATATTTATCCGCAGGGTCTTGAAAAGGGTGTGGAGCAAAAGCTGGGCAACCCATCATTTACACCGGCACTTGTGGCATCTGTCCAAGTGTCAGAAGCCCTTAAGCTTCTCACAGAAAATGCCAATCTACTTCGAAGCAAGCTGCTTCTCATTGATTTGATGAGAAATACCTTTGAGACAGTGGATCTTTAAAATTGAAAATACGATATTGTTCCGAGCTCACCTATCTAAGGGATACTACGGTATTTGAGCCATTGGGTTGTACGAGAAATTGTCCAGCCTCCCGTGTTTGGAAAGGAAGAATGAACAGAGGGTTCTTTCTTGCTATGGAAAGAATTTTCTTTTTATTAATAAAGAAAGTTATGAGACTAAAGAGAGAAAGTGTCATCTCCAGGGGGATGAACAACAAGGAGGAGAAAATGAAAAAGTTAATGAGTTTGATTCTGGTACTGCTTCTGGCAGTCGGAATAATGGCGGGATGTGCAAAAGCTCCAGAGCCAGTTGAAGAAAAGGCAGTGGATCAGGCAGAGGCGCCAGCACAGGAGGCTGAAGTTGAAGAACCTGCCCAGGAAGAAGCTGTAGCCGAAGGGACAAGCATCATTCTTTCAACGACAACATCAACGGAAAACAGCGGTCTTCTTGCCTATATTCTACCTGACTTTACTGAAAAGACAGGGATTGAAGTCAAGGTTGTAGCTGTAGGTACAGGCAAGGCGCTTCAAATGGGTCGTGATGGTGAGGCGGATGTGCTTCTCGTTCATGCAAAGCCATCGGAAGAGGAATTTGTAGCTGAAGGTCACAGTGCCGCACGCTTTGATGTTATGTACAATGACTTTGTAATTCTTGGTCCAAAAGATGACCCAGCAGGTCTTAAGGAGGATGCCTCTGAAATCGTACCTGCATTTGAAAAGCTGTACGCTTCTGAGTTTTCATTTGTTTCACGTGGCGACGATTCAGGTACACATAAGAAAGAGAAGAGCTTATGGGCGGCTGCTGGCATTGAGCCAGAAGGCGACAAATACATATCAGCAGGCAAGGGCATGGGCGATGTAATCCAAATGACAGACGAGCTTCAAGCTTACACAATGTCTGACAGAGCCACTTACCTGAGCATGAGTGACAATCTTGACCTGAATGTTATTGTTGAGGGTGATCCGATCCTCTTTAACCAGTACGGCGTCATGGCTGTTAATCCTGACAAAAACGATGCAATCAACAGTGCTGGTGCACAGGCCTTCATTGACTGGATCCTATCATCTGAAACCCAAGAGCTGATTAGCGGCTTTGGCGTTGAAAAATTTGGTCAGCCACTGTTTGTACCGAACGCAAACCTGTAATATATCGAAGAATTTGATGTTTAAGACTTTGAAAACAAGTCGGAGCAGGGCTGTACCTGCTCCGACCGGTTTTCAGGATGGAGTGATCAGATGCAGTATATTGCCGATGGATTTATAGAAGCATTTAAGCTGCTTGTTTCATTTGACGCTGAAATATATAAGATTATTGGGTTGTCCATAATCGTTTCTATGACTTCAACGATTATCGCCTCAGTTGTAGGAATCATTCTGGGCATCGCACTTGGACTTGGAGACTTCAAGGGGAAACAGCGCATAATGCGGTTTGTATACGCCATGATGGCGCTTCCGCCGGTTGTAATCGGGCTTTTGACGGCAATTGTCATTTCCCGGCGTGGTCCACTAGGCTTTATGGGGCTCATATTTACACCAACCGCCATGGTTGTCGCACAGACGATTTTGATTACACCTATTATAACGGGCATTGTAGCGAGTGCGGCCAAGGAAAACGGCAGGCAAATCAGCGAGACGTCAAAGCTGCTTGGCGGATCCCGATTAGACAGGGCGCTGCTCGTCGTGAATGAGCTTAAAAGGGCTATTGCTGTTGCAATTTCTTCTGGTTTTGGCAGGGGGATTTCTGAGGTTGGCGCTGTGATGATTGTAGGCGGCAATATTCAAGGTCATACCCGAGTCATGACAACCTTTATCGCAATGAACAACTCTATGGGGAATTATTCAAAATCCCTTGCAATGGGGCTGGTGCTCATTGGCATAGCGGTTTTTACCAACGCAGTGATTCACATGAATGCTGAGGAACGCATATGAAAATTGAAATGCAAGGTCTTGAAAAGCGGTTTGACGACATGCTTTTCAAAATAGAAAAATGCACGTTGGAATCTGGACGTATTCACGGAATCATTGGGCACAATGGTGTTGGAAAGACAACGCTTTTGCGGATGATATCTGGAGTCGACAAGGCCTACAGTGGACGTATCCTTTACAATGGAAGGGACTTTGATGAAAAGCTTTTCGAAACCATTAGCTTCATGGCACAAAAACCCTACATGCTTTCCAGAAGTGTGCAGGATAACATTGTATATCCCTTGAAGCTAAGAAATCTTGAGAAGGAAATTCAGAAGGAACTGACGCAAGTCTGGCTAAAGAACCTGGGCATAGAGGATATCAGCACCAGAAAGGCTACTGTTCTTTCCGGAGGGGAAAGACAGAAGGTTTCCCTTGCAAGAGGGCTGGTTTACAGTCCTGATCTTGTTCTGCTGGATGAACCAACAGCCAATATCGATCCAGATACGGTTGAGGTTTTAGAACGTGTTCTGCTGGATTACAGAAATAGAACTGGGGCAACAATTCTTCTGATTACACACGACTTATCACAGGCAATTCGACTTTGTGACGATTTGTTTGTCCTCGATAAGCATGGTCTGAAGGCTGTGGGTAAAGAAGAAATTGTAAAAAGGGTGATGGATCTTCAGAAACCGGAGAAGTTTCTTGATTTGGATTATATGGCATTGGGAGTGTAGAGATGGAAATGTTTACGGTTATGAAAAAGGAAGCAGTACTGAGTCTTCTTGAGGACGAGTTTGGACATGTGAATCTTGAGACTGAAGTTGTAAGTATAAATGATAGCCTCGGGCGCATACTGGCTGAACCGGTTGTTGCCCGGGAAAACATTCCTGACTTTGTCAGGTCAACAGTAGATGGTTATGCTGTTAAATCAAAAAACACCGTCGGGGCATCAGAGGCCCTGCCTGCCTTTCTTGATTTCATCGGTTCGGTGGAAATGGGCCAGGAGACAAGATTGACAGTGGGTGAAAATCAAACTGTGTATGTGCCAACCGGCGGTATGGTACCTGAGGGCGCAGACGCCATGGTCATGATAGAGTACACAGACTCCTTTGGCGATGAAATCGCAGTCAATAAGCCATGTGCAGTACTTGAAAACATTATCGGTATTGGGGATGATGTGAAGGTGGGAGAAGTTGTCCTTGAAGCGGGAACATATTTGTCGACACAGCACATTGGAGCGCTTGCATCGCTCGGCTATGCAAATGTGCATGTAAAGCGGCGTCCAAGAGTCTCCATTATCTCTACGGGGGACGAGCTGGTATCTGTAGCGTCCGTACCCAAAATCGGACAGATTCGGGACGTCAACACCTACAGTCTCCTTGCCATGGTTGACGATTTGGGATGTGAGATCGTCACAAACCAGCATTTGAAGGATGATTTTGAAAGCCTGAAGAAGGCGCTGCTTGAAGCCGAAGAAAGCAGTGACATTGTATTTCTATCTGGTGGAAGCTCGGTTGGAAATCATGATATGACCTCTGATATAATAAATGCAACCGGTGAACCGGGCGTTCTGGTACACGGTGTTGCGATAAAACCCGGTAAACCGACAATCGTGGCACGGGTTGGCAATACGGCAGTATTTGGACTTCCTGGTCATCCTGCTTCCTGCATTATAGCCTTCAAGGCCATTGTTGAGCCCTTCATACAGAATCAGCTTATGAAGAACAAACAGGTACAGAACCGAGTTGAAGCTGTTTCTGCATTTCAAATGCATGTTTCATCGGGAAGAGACGTTTTTTTTATGGTAAAGGTAGAAAATAAGAATGGCGTCCAGTCCGTCTATCCTGTCAATGGGAAATCCGGTATGGTGTCCATGTTTGCCAAGGCAGATGGATACATTGAAATACCAATGGAAAAAGAGGGTCTTGAAATAGGTGAAAAAGTTATGGTGACACTGTTTAGATAGACGGGGTGCAAAATGAAAAGAAATACTTACTTGAATGTAATAGATTTAAATGAGGCTAAAGCCATAATTGACCGTGTTTTCGTAAGTCCTCTTAGAGCAGCTGTTGAAAAGGTTTCAGTTGAAGCTGCACTGGGGCGTGTGACCGCAGGCCCAGTTTTTGCGAAAGTCTCCAATCCCCATTACAATGCAGCGGCTATGGATGGAATATCCCTGAATGCAAAAGTGACATTTGGGGCCCACGAAAAAAATCCTGTGACTTTGAAAGAAGCCGTAGATTTTAAATATGTAGATACTGGGGATTGTATCATTTCTGAACACAATGCAGTCGTTATGATCGAGGATGTATACCATCAGGAAGACGGCACTGTACAGGTTATGAAATCTACATTTCCCTGGGAACATATCCGCGTTGTAGGAGAAGATATTGCAGTGGGGGATATGATATTGCCCTCCATGCATAAGGTTAAGCCTGTAGACATCGGCGCCCTCTTGAGCGGCGGTGTTCTTGAAGTAGAGGTTATCAAGAAAAAACGTGTGGGAATTATTCCTACTGGAACAGAAATTGTGAATCCAGGGACTGATTTAAGTCCTGGAGATATTATCGATTCAAACTCCAGAGTATTCGAAGCCATGGTGGTAGAAGCTGGCGGAATACCTGACCGAATAGATCCAGTGCCTGATGACAGAGAAAGACTTAGACAGGCCATTGTAGATTCCGTGCAGAAAAATGATATTGTGGTGATCAATGCCGGATCTTCTGCAGGCAGTGAAGACTATACCGTGGGTCTGGTGCGTGAGCTGGGTGAGGTATTTGTACACGGCATTGCAATCAAACCCGGAAAGCCTACTATTATTGGACAAATAGACGGTAAAGCTGTCATTGGAATTCCCGGCTATCCCGTATCGGCATTCATATCCTTTAGAGAATTTGTGGTGCCACTCATTTCCATGTGTGGTGAAGTGAAGCCGAAAACCGCAGAGGTACAGCTGTCAAAGCGTGTGGTGTCTTCATTGAAGCATCGGGAGTATGTCAGAATGAAAATTGGACGTGTGGGTGATCAGCTGATCGCTACTCCGCTTTCAAGGGGGGCAGGCGTGACCATGTCCCTGGTTAAGGCGGACGGCATTCTGGAAGTGCCGCAAAATGTCGAAGGCTATGAGTCCGGTCAGATTGTACCAGTCACACTGCTTAAATCAGAAAAAAGCATCGATAAATCTCTCGTATCGATTGGGAGTCACGATATAATTATGGACTACCTCAATGACATGATGACAAAGGATGAAAGGGGCTATACACTTTCTTCTGCGCATGTTGGTAGTCTTGGGGGCATTATGGCTGTAAAGCGGGGTGAAACCCATCTTGCGCCGACCCACCTTCTGGATGAGAAGACGGGCGTTTACAATGTGCCTTTTATTAAGAAGTACCTTAAGGGAGAAACGGTATACCTGATTAAAGGGATCAAACGCTGGCAGGGATTCTATGTTGAAAAAGGTAATCCCCACGATGTGCACGCCCTGAAAGACCTGATTGAAAAGAATCTGATCCTTGCCAACAGGCAAAGAGGGTCCGGAACCAGGGCTCTCCTGGATTATCAGCTCAAGCAGGATGGGTATAGCGGAGAGGATATCGCTGGCTATCAGAAAGAATATACGACACATACAAATGTTGCCCTTGCAGTTCAGTCGGGAAATTCGGACGTTGGACTTGGAATCAAGTCTGTCGCAAACATGATGAATCTGGACTTTATTCCCCTGGCGCTGGAAGACTACGATTTTATGATTCCTGAAAAGTATTTGGATGATGCAAGAACGAAAAGATTTGTTGAGCTGCTGCAGACGGAAGCGTTCAAGGTAATGCTCGAGGAGCTGGGCGGCTACGAGTTTGAGAAGGTTGTTTGGCAGGTGATTCAAAATGATTGATGGCTATAATCGAAAAATACATTATGTGCGTTTGTCGGTGACCGACTTGTGCAATTTAAAATGCCAGTACTGTATGCCTGAAAAAGGCATATGTAAGAAGGATCATGCTGACGTACTGCGTCTTGAGGAAGCCTTTGCAATCGTAAAATCCCTTGCTGAGCTTGGGGTGGACAAGGTGCGTCTTACAGGCGGAGAGCCCCTTGTTCGTAATGGGATTATGACCCTTGTTGAGAAGATTGCAGCACTGCCTGGAATTAAGGATTTTTCAATGACGACGAATGGTATTCTGCTGGAGCGATATGCCAAGGATTTGAAGGCTGCAGGGATGAATCGTATCAATGTCAGCTTGGATACCACCAATCCTGAGAAGTTTGCAGAAATCACCAGAGGTGGTGACTTGAAGGCTGTGCTTCGAGGCATAGAGGCGGCAAAAGATGCAGGCCTTACACCAATCAAGCTTAATGTTGTCGTAATCAATGGCTTTAACACAGACGAAATTCAAGCTTTTATCGACATGGCTGACGCGGACATGGAGGTACGCTTCATAGAACTTATGCCAATCGGAGAAGCGGCAGACTGGAATAGTGAACGCTTCATATCAAACAATGCCCTTATTCAGGCCTATGGGCACTTGCTGGAAGAGGAAGCGATCCATAGTGGACCTGCAAAATACTATAGAAAGAAAAACGGCAAGGGACGTATCGGATTTATTAACCCAATATCAGAGCATTTCTGCAGTGCCTGCAACAGGATTCGTGTCACACCGGATGGTTTTTTAAAGACCTGTCTTCATTCAAATGAAGAGGTGGCTCTCAGACCTTATGTGGATGATGCTGATGCACTGAAGCAGGTAATTCGTCAAGCTGTGCACGACAAGCCTCTGCGACACTCCATAAATGAAACGCAATTCGTTCCCATTACAAGAAGCATGCACCGCATTGGAGGATAAGACTGTGGAAATGACACATTTTAATGAATATGGCAGGGCGCGTATGGTTTCTGTCGATGGAAAAGATGACACCAAACGTACGGCAATAGCCCGTGGGAAGATTCGTATGAATCCACAAACCCTGAAAATGATTGTGGAAAAGGGACATAAGAAGGGGGATGTGCTTTCTGTAGCGCAGATTGCAGGCATCATGGGGGCTAAGAAGACCAGTGACCTTGTCCCAATGTGCCATAACATATTTTTGACAGGTGCGGACATAGCTTTTGAAATCGATGAAGAGAACCGTGAAATTCATATTGCCTCAACGGTGACAACCATTGGAAAGACGGGTGTCGAGATGGAGGCGCTGACAGCGGTTTCAACGGCAGCGCTTACAATTTATGATATGTGCAAGGCGGTCGATAAGGACATGGTAATCCTCGACATTAGGGTCATGGAAAAAATCGGTGGAAAGTCCGGACATTATATTCGGGAGGACGCAGACAATGATAAAAGGTAAGGTTCTTGCAATAAACATCAGTGAAAAGAAAGGTGTTGTAAAAAAGCCGATTTCCCAGGGGTATTTCAGGGTAAATCATGGACTGGAAGAGGATGCCCATGCAGGCGATTGGCACCGGCAGGTCAGCCTTCTGGCAGATGAAAGTGTGGAGACCATGCGTGCACTGGGCGTCAAGGATTTGACAGTGGGAAAATTCGCTGAAAATATCACGACCGAAGGCATCGAGCTCTGGAAACTGCCTGTAGGTACAAAAATGCGCATTGGTGAAACACTGATGGAGGTTTCCCAAATTGGAAAGAAGTGCCACCACGGCTGCGCGATCAAACAGCAGGTGGGAGAATGTATTATGCCAACACAAGGCATATTTACCATTGTTCTGGAATCGGGTCTGATCCGTACTGGCGATGAAATTCAGATTCTTGAGGTTTAATGAAGATGGGGATTGGGAAGTCGGGACGGATTTCTTCCATAAAAATCAGTGTCGAAAAGGGACAGCCGCGAAAGGCGGTTGAGTCAGTTAAATGCATTGAAGGATATGGCATTGAAGGGGACCGATTCAGTGGAAAAGGTTCACGTCAAGTAAGCCTGCTTGCTGCTGAAAGCTTGCCCTTCAGAAATGACACAGGCTGGTGTACGCGGCGTTTTGCGGAGAACATCCTGACAGAGGGTGCTGAAATTTGGAACATGAAGGCTGGGGACAGGCTGCTTGTTGGTGAGGCACACCTTGAGATTGTTCAGATTGGAAACGCCTGTCATGAAGGTTGTCCTCTGCGTCGTAAAGGTCTTTCGTGCCTGATGCCTGGGGAAGTGGTTTTTGCCAAGGTCGTGAAAAGCGCTGAAATAAGCATTGGAGATAAAATACAGATAGAGCCATAAATGTTATAGACTGGATTTTTGAATTTGAAGTGATACAATTAGGGTAATACGAGCTGTCTGTCCTGTTTTGAGACTTAGCAGCTCTTATAATTACATAAAGCCAATCCGAGTTGTGTGTTCTACGGGGGAAACCCTAAGAAGCCCAACCAATGGGTAGAATGGGAAACCATGCTGCCTCCCGCTATTTGGAAAGGATTTGGTATGACTTTGTTATAACACTGTTAACCATGATTGCTGCCTGTTATGCAGCAATCGCCGAGCCAAAAAGAAGGAGGTATTTTTTGTGAACAAATTTATCCGAATCAACATGACAGATCTGACCTCAACGATTGGAGATGTGCCTGAGAAGTATGCAGGACTGGGTGGACGCGCGCTGACATCAAATTTTGTCAATGATGAAGTCGTGCCAACATGTCATCCGCTGGGCAAGAACAATAAGCTTGTGTTTGCGCCGGGACTTCTTAGCGGATCTACAGCACCTAACTCAGGAAGACTTTCTGTAGGATCAAAGAGTCCATTGACTGGTGGTATCAAGGAATCGAATACAGGTGGTTCTTCTTCACAAATGCTTGCAAAAATGGGCATTCGTGCTTTTGTAATTGAGGGCATGCCTGAAGGCGATGATTTCTATGTTCTTAAACTGTCTATGGACGGTGTTGAAATTGAAAAGGCGCCGGAAGAAATTATTGGTGGCTGCGGTAACTATGAAGCAATCCGTATTCTAGGCGAAAAATACGGTACACATGTTGGAATCGCGCTTGCTGGTCCTGCTGGTGAGTACGGCTTGCCGTCGGCAAATATTTCTTTCAAGGACCCTGAAGGCAACATTAGAAGTGCTGGCCGTGGTGGTCTGGGTGCGGTTCTAGGATCAAAAAAGGTCAAAGCAATCGTCATTGATGATGCTGGTGCGCCTAAGTCTGTTGAAATTGCAGACCCTGAGAAGTTCAGAGCGGCTTCCAAGGTATTTACAAAAGCAATTCTGGATCATCCAGTTGCAGGACAAGGTCTGGCTGCCTACGGCACTGATGTACTTGTCAACATTCTTAATGAAGCAGGCGGTCTGCCATCATACAACTTTACTGAAGGTCGAATTGAGCACAATGACATTATTTCAGGTGAGACAATGAATGCCACAATCACTGAGCGTGGCGGCGAAGGCAAGGTTTCACACGGCTGTCATAGAGGCTGTATCATCAGATGTTCTCAGTGGTATCCTGACAAGCAGGGCAAGTACATAACAAGTGGTTTCGAGTACGAAACAATTTGGGGACTTGGTGCTGATGCAGGCATTAAAGACCTTGACGCAATTGCATATATTGACAGAGCCATGGATGATGTAGGTGTCGACAGTATCGAGACTGCTGTTGCGGTTGCAACTGCAATGGATGGCGGTCTTCTGCCTTGGGGCGATGGTCAAAAGGTGCTTGAAGTGGTTAAGGATATTGCCAAGCCAACACCGCTTGCACGCATTATCGCTGGTGGTACTGCTGCAGTCGGCAAACTGTGCGGTATGTACAGAGTTCCAGTGGTTAAGGACCAGGCAATCCCAGCATACGATCCGCGTTCAGTCAAGGGTATTGGCCTGACTTATGCGACAACGCCAATGGGCGCTGACCATACTGCAGGTTACTGTATTTCCGGTAACATTCTGAAAGTTGGCGCTGACATTGATCCGCTGAAGAAAGATGGTCAGATTGAATATGCACGCGCAATGCAAATCGGTACTGCTGCAATCGACAGTACAGGCATGTGTCTGTTTGTTTACTTCGGTATTGCGGATAGTCCAGAGGGCTATCAGGCACTGATTGATATGATCAATGCACAGTATGGCATTAATCTGACGGCTGACGATGTCGACGAGCTTGGCAAGTCGGTTCTGAAGGTAGAAAGAGCCTTCAATGCACGTGCAGGTTTTACAAACCATCATGACAGACTTCCAGAGTTCATGGAATACGAAAAACTGCCGCCGCATGATGAAGTATGGAACTTCACACCTGAAGAAATTGATGAAGTATTCAACTTCTAAAGCGTGATTTCTAAGTAGGTAAAGTGGACGGGGCCTGTAAACAGAAAGGCTCCGTCCATAATTTGAATGGTGATGCATAGTGGGGTTTATAGGATCCGCTTGCACATTAAGGGGGCTTAAATGAATAAAGCACCGATAAATTCAAAGGACGAGAATAGGGCAACACCTGAAATCAGGAAGCATCAGATTGAAATTAGAGGTTTTTTAAAGCTGGACAGTTATTTGAGGAAGAAGTATGGCGGCATGCCTGTTTTCATAGACCAAAATGAACCCCTGACCGGATTTGAACTGGCGGAGAAGCTGGGAATCAACCCGAGAGATGTGGAAGTAATCTTCGTCAATGGATTTGTGCAGGCACTTGACTATGTGATCAACCCTGGAGATCGGATGGCATTTCTTCCGCCAGGATGTCCTGGACCCTATAGAATTGCCCTTGGCTTTTATGGAAAGAATCAGGATAACGAAGCAAATTTCAAGCTTCAACGCGATACATCAGAGGATGATGGAGGCGATCAATAATGGATCGGAAGATATTATCGCTGGATTTGAAGCTCTACGAATATGGTGAGCTTGTCTCTGGTTTCAGCGTGAATGCATCTGACGAGGACGACCTGAACCACAAGGCTGGATGCACGGCATGTGATGCGCCTATGCTGCTTACCTATGTCAAAGAGGGCTACCGGCTGACCTATCTGAAGCCTGATGTGAAACGTGTTTACGTTGAAGTGACAACCCGATGCAACTTTGATTGTATCACCTGTATTAGGACTTCATGGAAGTGTGAGCAAGGCTATATGGAGATGGAAACCTTCAGTAAGCTCCTAGAGGGACTTCAAAGCCTACCGGAGCTTGAAAGTGTTCATTTTGGAGGATTTGGAGAACCCATGATGCATCCCCATATCTTTGAAATGCTGGATGCGGTCAAGAAGCTGGGTGTTCGGGTTGAAATGATTAGCAATGGGTCCTATCTGTCAGCTGAGAATGCGGAAAAACTTATCGACATAGGCCTGGACATACTTTTTACATCTATTGACAGCCCTGAAGAAGCTGCCTACAGTGCCATTCGTATCGGTGCAGAGCTGGGGAACATAACGGGTAATGTCAGTACACTTCAGAAAATCAAAGCTAAGAGAGGCGCAAGTAAGCCTGAACTGGGCATTGAGTTTGTAGCCATGAAAAAGAACTTTAAACAGCTTCCGGCACTCATTGAGTTGGCGCATGGTCTGAAGGCATCACAGATAATTGTCAGCAATCTGATTCCCTATCATGCTTCCATGAAAGATGAGATTGTCTATGATATGGAAGACACCGGAACCATGTTTGGAATGGATTCCCTAAAAGCGACAATCTGGGCACAGATATCAAATATGAAGCTGCGTACGGAACGTATATGCAGGTTTGTTGAAAACAAGAGTCTCTGTGTGAATTCTGACGGGAATATCAGTCCCTGTTATGCACTTATGCATGAGTATGACTGCTACGTGTACGATTTAAAGAAACATGTATACCCCTGCTATGTCGGCAATGTCAAGGATGATGATCTGGCGGAGAACTGGATGCAGCGTGGCTATGTGAATTTCAGAAATGCTGTGACTGAAAACAGATTTCCCTCCTGTACAGACTGCAAATCTCGTGACGGTTGTACCTACACTGACAGTAATGAAATGGATTGCTGGGGAAATAGCCCATCCTGCGGGGATTGCCTCTGGGCAAGGCGGATCATTGCCTGTCCTTAGTTTGTTTGCACTGGATTTTAGAGAGGAAGAAAAATGAAGGTAACTGTCAAATTATTCGCCACACTGAGAGAGTTTGGTGATAATATTAGGACCTTGGACTTTGATGAGGGCACATCGGTTCTTCAAGTGATTCAGGCACTTGATTTACCTGAAGGTGATATTGCAATTATTATGATAAATGGACGTCATGCAAAGCCTGAAACCGAACTGAAAGAAAATGATGTGCTCGCACTTTTTCCGCCTGTTGGTGGAGGATGATATGCACAAAATATTGTATACTTATAGAAGGCATTGACTGTGGTTATGAATAGGGTCAATGCCTTCTATACGTTTATTATGACTGTAGGAGTCACCCTGCAGATCTGGGGTACTGCGCCCAGTAGAGCGTCAAGTGCCAGAGAGCCTGAGTCTGCCGCCAGGAGCCTGTACACGGTGTAAAACCTGTTTGAAAACCCGGGGACTGCCGTGCACTGAACCCAACAAGCTCAGATATTCTCTTGAAGCCCTGGGATTCTTGGTTTCAGACATCTATCACAAGATATATGGCCTTGAACTGCAGTGGTCTGCCAACGACATTCCAGAGTCATTTAACACATGCAGTGCACTGCTTGTAAAGACGCCCTTAGAGACTGACTACATAAATGCGCTTATTGGTGAGGTCTATGTTGAACTATAAGGCACGACCATCAAAATGATTTCATTGTTGCTTGAACCATATGTCGTGGGTATAATTTCAATATTCATGGTGTATGAAAAAATTTTAGAGCACAGATGAAATGACAGGAAAGTCGTAAAAAATGAGGGAGTGCTTCAGGATGAAAGATAAAAGCAAGGGGGAAGCCCCCATTTCGAAGAGCAATGAAATTACCACAATAGCAATGGGTGTGGCCACCCTTATCGGCGGTGGAATGGGCATCTACTTTCTAAGTGCTTTTTTTGCATTGCCAGGATCCAAGTATTTGCTGATGGCACCCTATCTGTCCACCATATTCTATGTCATGCAGTACAAGCTGACATCGAAATACACCCTGCTTAAAATTGGGACCGTCTTTGCACTTATTATGACAGTCATCAATATTTTTATGGGTATTGCGATCCTACTTACAACACTGCTGACATACTTGACCGTTCTACCTTTTAAATCACTGGATTTGAGAGCCTTTTGGGGCAGTGTGTTTTTCTCGGGATACACGGGCGGTTGCGCCCTCATGATTACAAAGTACTTTATTGGGGGATTGGAGTCCGTTTCAAACCTATGGATTGCAGGGATTGCCCTGATTTGTGCAGGCTTTGGCGTCCTGGGCACTTCAGTGGCTAAACGCGTACTCAATAATATGGGCATTCGCAAGCTGAAAACCGACTGAGAATGCATAAAGTTTGCATAAAGGATGCATGACTCGCTAATTTATGTTATAATATGCATTGTTGGTGAAGTAAGTGTCCTGAGTAACTAAGTTTGAGAGTATCTATATGCACTGCAGTTTCAGTGACGGATAGATATAATCCTGCTGCACCGTGTGAATGGGCAAAGAAAAATCATTTTGCAAGTAAAGAACTGGGGTCTGCATTAGTCAGCTACTGACTTGTGCTGGATAATCATAAGTGATTGTTCAATGTGAGACATAAAGTCGAAGCTTAGGCACTCTAACTCTTTTTAAAAAAGAGTTAGAGTGCCTTTTTTTGCGTAAAAGACAAAGAAATGCACGCCGGTTGAGATAAAGAACCACTTGTGCTCGCACAAAAGTGGAGCTTTATCTCAACCGGCATATATGGCGCGACTAGCGACAAGAGCAATCTTCGATTGCTCGGTGCATTTCGGTTTTTAAACAACAGATAAAGAACCACTTGTGCTCGCACAAAAGTGGAGCTTTATCTCAACCGGCATATATGGCGCGACTAGCGACAAGAGCATAATGAAAACATAGCTAAAAATGCAGCTTCGCACAAACCCGAGGCCATAGGCATTCAATATAAACAAAGTATAGTATTTAAAAGGAGTGGTAGGAAAATGGAAACCGATGATTTGAGTATGAAGAAGAACATTTTGAAAACAGTGGAAGATGAGAAAATTGACCTGATACGGCTTCAATTTGTAGATATTTTCGGGTTTTCAAAAAATGTGACAATCACATCGGAAGAATTACCGGGAGCACTTAATGGGGAGCATATGTTTGACGGGTCATCTGTCGATGGCTTTGGAAGAATTGAGGAGTCCGACATGTATCTTGTTCCTGACCTGAGCACTTTCAGGTCCGATTCGTGGAATCCGAAGCAAAAAGGGGTAGCGCATATTATGTGCGACGTCCACGGCCCTGACGGCAAGCCCTTTAAAGGCTGTCCAAGGGTTATTTTAAAGAATGCCATTGAAGAAGCCCAAGAACTGGGGTATACGCTGAATGTAGGCCCTGAGGGCGAGTTCTTTCTCTTTGAGCGCGATAAGGATGGAAAACCAACTTTTGAAATACATGATGAAGCAGGCTATTTTGACTTGTCGCCTATAGATTTGGGCGAAGAAGCACGGCGTGACATGATTGTTACCATGAAAAACTTAGGATTTTCAATCGAGGCCTCCCATCATGAGGTTGCTCCGGGACAGCATGAAATAGATTTCAAATATGGTGAAGCACTGCATACAGCTGACCAGTGGATGATTTTCAAGCAGATTGTCAAAGCAACAGCACACATGCATGGTCTGTACGCCTCTTTCCTCGCAAAGCCATTCTCGGGTGAAAATGCCAATGCAATGCACTGCAACCAGTCGCTCAGCATTGATGGAAAAAACGCCTTCTATGATTCAGATGACGCCTTGAAGCTTAGTCAGACAGCACGTTATTACATAGGGGGACTTATTAAACATGCAAAGGGAATTGCAGCGATTTGCAACCCGACAGTGAATTCCTACAAACGTCTGGTGCCAGGGTATGAGGCGCCGACAAACATTGCGTGGTCTTACTGCAACCGGTCAGCACTCATCCGTATTCCACTGGCTGGTGAAGAAAGAACACGTGTCGAGCTTCGAACTCCAGATCCCATGGCAAATCCATACCTGGTTTATGCAGTCATGCTACGGGCAGGGCTGGATGGCATAAAAAATAAGATTGAGCCACCGGCTGCGATTGACAAGAATATATACGATGCAGAAGAAGGCGCCGTGAAATGCTATCCGCGAAGCTTGTTTGAAGCCCTTGAGGAAATGAAGGCAGATCCTCTGATTAAAGAAACACTTGGACAACATACCTTTGACATATTCATGAACGCAAAGCTTAAGGAATGGCAGCGCTATGAGCAGACTGTCCACGAGTGGGAAGTAGACACCTATTTCAGTCAATATTAGGTAAAGGCAATCATCTTGTAGTGACTGCTTTTGCGGATAAATGATAAAAGCCTGAATCCATGATATTTATGGATTCAGGCTTATTTTATGATTTAACTTAGTTGTGAAGTCCCTCAAGCTCTGGGTCATCGAGTATTTCTTCAGCAATCATGCGAAGTATGAAAGTTTCTCGTTGGATGGAAAGACCCATTGAGTCTTCCTTGGTATCCATAACTTTTTGATTGTGGCGAATTGCTTCGTAAATATTGACCCAAACAGGCTCGGAACCATTTTTGATTTCATACGCTTCAGGATGCGCCTGACCCAGCTCGCGATCCGCAGTACAAACATAGAAATACGAGATCATGTGTGTAACGTCGTAACCGTCATAAGTCGAGGGTCTATACTCCTCGTACGCACCAAAAGTACCATCGACAGTCACATTCTGTGCGCCTGTTTCTTCACTGAGTTCTCTAATGAGACCGTGAATCAGATCTTCATCAGACTTGACGCCGCCACCGGGAAAACTGTAATCATTATAGCGCTTTGTGTAGATGAGAAGAATGTCTTCACCATCCATTATGATACCGCGTGCTGCTGCACGCTCATATACAACGGGTTCATTCAATTCAGATACAGCTTCATTCGTATGGGTTTGAATAAGTCTCATTGCATTAACTCCATTTGTTTTCTTACTATATTGTTAGGACAATCAATTTATTATAGCAGATAATAATATGTCGTAAAGGAAAACTTTGTTCTTTTTTAGTTAATTAAAATATTT
Organism: uncultured Acidaminobacter sp.; assembly: GCA_963678925.1. Taxonomy (GTDB): domain Bacteria; phylum Bacillota; class Clostridia; order Peptostreptococcales; family Acidaminobacteraceae. The sequence goes on from OY787533.1 coordinate 3,050,786, forward strand.
ATTTATAACCTATAATTTCAAAATGCATTTAACAAATACCAAAAAAACATGTGATTTTGAGATTGTCACGACCCAGCCTATAATGAAATAGGGTGCTGTTCAAGCGAACAGCACCCTGTGGTGGTGTTGAGCAGTTTGGGGGTCTGCTCAAAGCATCCATGACTTATCTCATGGGGGTTGGCCTATACAAACAGGTTCATGAAACCTGTGATAATAGCTGCATTGAAGAAATCAATGAAGAGGCTGCCTACAAGTGGCAGGATGAAAAATGCTGCAGGCGCAATTTTATATCTTTGAGTAAGTGCGCTCATGTTTGCCATTGCATTTGGTGTAGCACCCATTCCGAATCCGCAGTGACCACAGGCCATAACAGCAGCTTCGTAATCCCGTCCCATAACGTTGAACGTTACGAAGTATGCGAATCCAGCCATCAGAAGTGTTTGTGCAATGAGCATGATCAGCATAGGACCAGCAAGGTCAGCCAGCTGCCATAGCTTCAAGCTCATCAGTGCCATAGCAAGGAAGATAGAAAGTGAAGTTTCACCAATCACATCGATTTCCAGGCTGTTGATGCTCACTTTTGATGATGCGTCTGAAATATTTCTAATAATTGCTGCAGCAAACATGGCACCAATGTATGGTGGGAAAGTCATGCCAGTTTTAGTAAGGGCGGCAGAAATCAGTGTGCCAAGTCCCATTGCGACTACAATTTGGCATGTTGCAGCAAGAAAACGTGAAGAACTCACTTTGTCTACTGTCTCTGTTGTGTCTTGCAGTTCTGAAATGCTTTCCGTATGCGAGTCCACTGAAAGCAGGTTGTGCTTGTCAATTAGGCGTTTGCCAAGAGGGCCACCGATTAGGGAGCCAGCAATCAGGCCAAATGTTGCCGATGCCATTGCAACGGCGCTTGCGCCTGTAGCTCCAGCGCTTTCAAAGATTGGTGCGTATGCACCTGATGTACCGTGACCGCCTGTCATTGGTACAGAACCTGTCGAAAGACCGATAAGCGGGTTGATTCCGAAAACCTTAGCAAAAGCAACACCGATTACATTTTGCATCGATACAAGGACGATTGCTAGAAGCAGGAAAATCATTACTTGCTTGCCACCCTTTTTCAGGAGTTTAAAGCTAGCAGTAAAACCCACTGTCGTAAAAAAAGCCGTCATGAATACCTTTTGAAGTGTAGCATCAAATTGGAATTCAAGAATTCCGGCTTGCTTCATAGCAAGTGTGAACAGCGCAAAAATAATACCGCCGATAACAGGTGCTGGAATACAGAATTTCTCAAGTACGGATACGCGGCGTCTTATGGCTTGACCACCCATAAGAATGACAACCGCCAGTGCCATAGACTGAATCATGTCTAGTGTCAAAGTCATTTGTAACATCCCCTTCTACATAAATAATAAGACTGAATAATTCCTTTTTATTGTATGGAGACGCTACAAGATTCGACTGTGTTCGACAAAAAAACATAGAAAACGTTTGCAAATAATTTCTGAAAAATGATTTTAATGCATTTTAAGCTTGCTTATTACCCCTTCAATGAATCGCTTCACACTGATTTTACCCCGTATTGTGGAGGCGTTTTCGATATAGCGGATTTCCTGTCTGATTTGTCCCAAATCGAATAGAACCGTTGCGTAGTCAGTGAACTTGAGGTTTTCAAAGTCATCACGACCCATTTCTGCAAGCGTTGTCATCGCTTTTAAGATAATTCTTCGAATACGCTGTTCGATGGAACGAACGTTGACGGAATCGTTCGCATTTCTTGCTTTTTCATCAGCAAGCGCCAAATACAAATCCTGCATTTTGTAGCTTGCTGTAGGATTCTTAAGTCGCATCCTTACAATTTTCATAATAATGGTACGTAGATCGTCTGTTCCGTTTTCGCTGATGATTCCAAGATCTGAAAAGATTTGATCAAGCTGAGCACTGACCGCGGGTTTTGTGCTTCCAGAAAGCCGGGAGGTCGCTGGTGCTGCAGCTTCATTTCGGTCCATTCCAATGACTGTATTTTTTATGAGGTTGAAAGACTTCTCCAGATCAAGTGTGTTGCTGACTGTGCGAATGACACTGGTTGCCTCTATGGCGTTAATGGGCTTGTTCAGAAAAAACACACAACCGGCTTCGTAGGCTTTAGAAATCATGTACTGGTCTTCTACCTGTGAAATCATGATAAACTTCCCCTTATAGCCGTTTTCAACCGCGGATTTGACAATGTTGATCCCATCTATGCCTGGGAGCAGCAAATCCACAATAATGATGTCGGGGTTGATGAAATCAATTTCGTCTGCAGCGTGGCGACCATCTTCAACTTCACCTACAACCGTACCAAGGTTATTGGATTGAATGAGGCTGATAATCATTTTGCGAATGACAATGTCATCATCGATTACAAGAATTCTTTTCATGGACTTTCCCTCCTCGTTATATCTCAGCTGAATCAAGTGGAAGCGTAATTATGAAACGGGTGCCATTTTCCTTGTCGGTAGAAACTGAAATTTCACCCTGCATTTCATTTACAAGATTTTTTACATGAGACAGACCGATTCCAGTACTTGCCTTACCGGTGCGCTCATCGAATTTTGTTGTAAAGCCGGGGTTGAATATGACTTCACTCATGCCATCTGGAATACCGCATCCTTGGTCTTGCACAAGGAGAGTAAGCTGATGGTCCCTTACAGATGCATCTACCATGATTTTGCCCGTTTCATAGGAAGCGGAAATACTGTTGTCAATGAGATTGTTCAGTATTGTGAAAATGTTCAGATATTGCTTGATCATGGTGTCGCCATTTTGGGAAAGACTAAGATCGATTTTCTTTTCTGAATGTATGATGCTCTTTTCAGAGCTGGACCGCACGATTGTCAGGATTTCGGTCAAACTGAGAACTTCAATGTTCTCAAGCTTTCTCATGAAATCTTCAAATCCGGAAAGAACTCTCAAATAATCTTTTTTGATTTCATGAATTTCACGAGCTATCTCCAATGCGTTGTTTTTAGCTGGCAGGTCTTGCGGAAGTTCATCGTAGAGGCGATAGGACTGGCGCATGACCGATTCAATCTGGTTTGAGGATTTTCTAAGGTAGAAAAGTTCAGTTTCAACGTCGGCAGCCAGACTGGTAAGCTGTACGTAACGTTTCTGATGCTCCTGGTGTTGAATGAAAAGGCTTTGGTGTTCCCAGATTGTAAAGAATATATAGGCGATAGATGCTCTCAAAATACCAGCAAATATGACAATTTGAATAAGCTGCAGGTTCAAATCCTGTCTGAGGATTGCTTCGACACTGTTACTGATCGCGTCAACGGATGCCATGACCGTAATGCAGCTGAACATACGTGTTCTATAATGCCTGAGGTTTACAATCAGATGAAGTGCTGCAAAACAGCCGTAGTAGAGCAGTGCAGGTCGCACAAAGGCATAAGCGGCTAAGGGCGTTTGATGCAGTATCATGGTCTGTGTAAAATAGCGTTCGGCGCCAATAATAGCTCCTGACAGCAGTGTGAGTGATGGTAAGTGAATATCATCCCGGACGAGTCCTACCAAGTGAATGAGTACAATTCCCAGTGAAAGTCTCAGCGTTCCATTCAAGGGATAGAAGTGAATTTCACTGAAAAGTGCCGCAAGGAGGGACAAGGGAAGATAGCGTTTGATTAGGGTTTGCATACGCGTCTCCTTGTATTCAAGTGCACAATTGTTAATTTATTAACACAAATACTAACATATTATATGCCTATGTTGAAAATGTGTCCAGCATGCAATCTGAAAATTAACTAAGTAATGAACGAAATACGTACTTCTGTGTGTTAAGTTTATCCTAATTTGATAGAATTGAAAGGAAGATGAAAGAGAGGGTGATCCGCTTGAACTTACTTGCTCCAAAAACAATTTCTGAAGGGGAAATCTGGCTCAGACCGATTGAAGCAGGGGATGCAAATTTAATTTTTTCGCTGCGTACCTGTGATGAGGTGATTGCCTATACAGGCATAAATAAAATGCAGGACATGAGTGAGGCAACGACGTTTATCCATCGGCGCATTGAGGACATGAATGCAAGACAAGCCTATTTCTATGTTGTGGAGCTAGGGTCAGAAAAGAAAGCAATTGGGACACTCTGCCTGTGGCAGATAGACAAAGAGAAGGCTTCGGCTCATATTGGCTACGAACTGATTCCAGCCTTTCAGGGCCAGGGATATATGCACTCAGCCTGTCGGGCTCTGCTTTCACATAGCTTTGACTATATGGGCTTCTTGGCTATTTGGGTAGAAATCCATAGGAATAATAAAGCCTCCATACGGCTTGCTGAAAAACTGGGCTTTGCCCTGGTGTCAGAGGAGGACTCTTTCGAGTGCTATGTGCTTTACGCAAGTGCGACCGCTACTATATAAGGAAGACACTCAAATGATAGACTCTTTTCTTGTATTATTTTCTAAATATTTGCAAAACACCACTTGGTATAAAGAAGACTATTTAGGTATAATAAATAAAAAGAGGTGATTCATGATGAAGAATAAATTTGATGTGATCATTATTGGCGCCGGTGTGATTGGGTGCGCCATTGCAAGAGAGCTTTCAAAGTACAAGCTTAAAATACTGGTTCTCGAGAGGGACAATGATGTAAGTAATGGCGCTTCAAAAGCCAACAGTGGCATAGTACACGGGGGCTATGATGCAAAGCACGGGACCTTGAAGGGGTATTTTTCAAGAAAAGGGAACCGTATGTTTGAAAACTTGGACAAGGAGCTGCAGTTCGGTTACCTGGAATGCGGGTCGCTTGTGCTTGGATTTGATGACGCAGACCTTGTTACATTGAAGAAACTCATGGAAAATGGCATAAAGAACGGTGTCGATGACTTGAGAATCATCGAGCGAGATGAAATTTTGAAGCTTGAGCCACATGTCAATCCAGAAGTCAAATATGCGCTCTACTGCAAATCGGCAGGTGTGACTTCTCCATACGAACTGACTATAGCCCTTGCTGAAAACGCCATACAGAATGGTGTTGACCTGAAACTCAACAGCGAAGTGACTGCAATAGAAAAGGCTGAAGACTTTACGGTTCATATTGAGGACGAAGTCTTTCAGGCCAAATATGTTATCAATGCTGCAGGACTCTACAGCGATAAAATAGCAGGTATGATCGGCGCGGATACCTTCAGTATCCATCCTAGAAAAGGCGAGTACATATTGTTGAATAAGAATCAGGGACATCTTGCCAAAGGTGTTATATTCCAGACGCCTTCTGAGAAGGGCAAGGGTATTTTAGTGACGCGTACCTATCACGGCAACCTCATGCTCGGTCCCAATGCTCAGGAAGTCCAGGATGTCCAAGCTGTCGGAACAGGCATTGATGCCTTGAAGCATATTGTGGAAACGGCGCGCAAATCCATAGCAGATTTCGATGTGCGTTTTACATTGACCTCCTTCGCAGGTCTTCGTGCATCAAGCAGCCTGAAGGATTTCATTATTGAGGAAAGTGCGGTCGAGGGATTTATCAATGTTGCAGGCATAGAGTCGCCGGGCATAACATCCAGTCCTGCCATAGCCGTATATGTATCTGAAATTCTTGAAAAGGCTGGTCTTGAACTCGAAGTGAATCCTGATTTCAATCCCATAAGAAAGCCCATCATTATTCCAAAGGATGATGGATTCGAGGGTCAAATTGATGATCCCGATCCTGAAAAAAACATCATCTGCCGGTGTGAGCGGGTGACAGAGGCTGAGATTGTGGATGCGCTGCATCGTGGTATTCAGATCAATCATATAGATGGCATAAAGAGAAGAACCCGGTGCACCATGGGACCATGCCAGGGGAATTTCTGTACACCACGTGTCAGAAAAATCATTGCCCGCGAAATGCAGATGGATGAAGCGGAAGTGACACGCCGCGGGAAAGGTTCGTCGAGTCTTCCGAATCGTGAGGACAGACTTTTCTGGAAGAAGCTCGAAAAGTAAAAGTCGAAACTTTTTACGCAAAGGTGTGGTTTAAATCAGAGTTCGGGTAATAAAAGAAGGATAGAGAAGCGATTTTTCAGCTGAGCAGAACTCAGTTTGGATAATACAGTACGTGGGAAAAGGGGGAATATGCATGTCTATTGGGAAACGTATTGAAGATACAATGAACTTTATGCTGGAAATATCAAATTATATAGCTGATCAGACAAGTGAAATCAAAAGGCTGAATAAGTCCTTGAACATGTACAGCACATTATTCGATGTCAATAAGTATATGAACAAGAATTTGGAGCTTCAGGTCCTCTTGCCGATCGTTGAAGATGCAATGAAGGCGACGGTTGGCGTGAATCACGCTATTGTGCTCATCAGCAGGCACGATACTTCTTGTGATATTGAAGGTGCTCATATTGACTTTGAGAAAATTGATGGTCTGAACATTGAGGACTACACTTATGTGGAAGACCTGTCCAAAACACCTGAAATCAGTCTGAATCAGGGGTGCCTCTTCATTCAGAAGCTTGAGCTGATAAATGGCTACAATGGCTATCTTTTGGGCTATTGGCATAGGGCCTGCTCTGTTGATGACGACAAGCTTGCCTTTCTTAAAATACTGGGGATCCAAACCGCGCTTTCAGTTAAGAGTTCACTACTCATGGAAGGCTTGACACTTAAAGCTGACGGGAAGGCATTATAAAAAGAATACTTACTGCAAATATTAGTGCAGTCTGGGCCAGGGAAATTTTATTCCCTGGCCCATTTTGTGACTTATTTCGAAATTCGATGTTGACCAGTTTGGTCAGAAATAGTAAACTTATATTGACCGAGTTGGTCAATTTTTATTGTTTAAGAGATTTCATTTTCTAAACAATAAAAAAGCGGGGATTGGCAAGGGGCTTTCCCTTGTCTGGTTTAAGGAGGGTGCTCAGCTGGCTTTGCCAGCGTCGAAGGGAACCATAGGGTTCACTAGCGAAACGCCGAAGGCGTCTTTTTTATTTTGTTGACCCGAAAGGTCAAAAGGGGGCAGTCATGTTTCAAAAGTTCGAAGTTCTGGACGAGGCGAAAAAAAAGCATATCATAAATGCCGCAATGACGGAGTTTGTAAGAGGCGGGTATGAAAAAGCTTCAATGAATACTGTCGTTGAAGCCGCAGGTATTTCCAAGGGGTCGCTCTTCTATTATTTTGGCAATAAGAAGCAGCTCTACCTGTATCTTTTTGAAAACTGTGAAGAACTGATTATTGATAATGCGCACCGGCATCTTGACCATAAGGAGTCTGATTTCTTGAAGCGTATGGAGCACGTAATTCGCTGCAATGCGTCTCTTCTAAAGGACTATCCACTGGTATATGCCTTTGTTAAGGGCTGTAAGAATGAAAAAAGCGAAAAGGTACGTCATGAAATCGAAAAACTGAAAATCAAGCATACAGAGGAACTTTTCAGTAGAGTCTATAAGGACATTGACGAGAGTCTTTTTAAAGAAGGCATAGATATCAGGATGGCGCAGTTTGCTGTAAAATCCACAATGTTTCAAATCATGCATGAAGCAATGCAGCAGTCAGAATTTGAACTGGACGACGTCTTGAAAAAGGTTGAAGACTGCAGGCGTTTTTTTGAAATGACACTTTACAAGTAAAGGACATGCAATTAAGGAGGCATATTATGCATATGAGTGATGCGCTGATCAGTCCCGTAGTTGGAGGGGCCATGTGGGCTGTAAGCGCTGGAGTAGTGGCACATGCATCAAAACGTGTCGAAGATTCAATCATAGAAAATCGACTTGCCTATATGGGGGTAGCTGGCGCCTTTGTTTTCGCGTCTCAAATGATCAATTTTGCTATTCCTGGAACAGGCTCCAGCGGACATATTGGTGGCGGTATACTCCTAGCCATCTTACTTGGACCACATGCCGGTTTTTTGACTATGGCAAGTATTTTATTTGTGCAGGCCCTGTTTTTTGCAGATGGTGGGCTCTTGGCATATGGAAGTAATTTGTTCAACATGGGGGTGTTGACCTCTTATGTGGCTTATCCCCTGATCTATTTGCCAATCAGCCGGATTGGAAAATCAAATCCTGATAAAAGAAAGATCTACATAATGATAGGGGCGGTACTGGCTGCAACACTTGGGCTGCAAATGGGGGCGTTTGGTGTTGTTTTGGAAACGCTATTGTCAGGAAGAACGGAACTTCCATTTTCAACATTTGTCATGTTCATGCAACCCATACATCTGGCAATCGGTCTGGTAGAGGGAGCAGTCACGGCAGCCGTGGCAGGATATCTTTTCAGTCAGAGGGAAGACATGCATTTTGAGATATTCAGTGCGTCTTCTGATGCTACTGAGCATGTAACAAAATCAAAGAAAACAAAAAAGCTAGTTCTTTTCATGGCTTTGGCGGCAATACTTATTGGGGGAGGCTTGTCTCAATTTGCATCTGGAAGTCCAGATGGGCTGGAATGGTCCATTGAGAAGGTTGAAGCGCTGGAATCAGTTCCGGAAGTATCGAGTAGCCACATTCATGAACTGATGGCATCCCTACAGGAAAGCGCAGCACTGCTCCCGGACTATGATTTCAAATCAGATGCTGGCGTGGAGGGGACCGCTATTGGAACCAGCACTTCGGGTGTTGTTGGAAGTGTATTGACATTGCTTCTGGCTGGACTGCTTGGGATGTCTGCCAAATGGGCTAGAGCCCAGCATCTGAAACGACAGAAGATTTAGAGGTCAATTATGAACAAAGCTGTGGACACGCTATTCAATCTGTGTCATTTGGAAGAACTTGCCAGGAGAGACACTTGGCTCAATCGCTTACATCCACTGTCCAAGTTGGTAGTGACATTTATTTATATTATTGCGGTGGCAACAGCTGGGAACTACGCACTCGAAACAGTCATACTCTATGGCATTTACCCTGTGGTAATTTTGACTTGTTTCGATCTGCCGCTGAGGCCACTTGCCGGAAAAATGATCCTTCCTGTTCTCATGGCAACTGGAATAGGCATGCTGAATCCATTTTTTGACTCAAATCATATTGTGCTTGCAGGCGGATACAGCATTTCTGCAGGATGGATTTCACTGCTCGTGCTCTTTTTAAAATCTGTCATGACAATTTTTGCAGCCATTGCCCTTGTGGCAACCACAAAGATTGAAGAAATTGCCTATGCACTCACATGCATTAAAGTGCCGCGGGTCATGACGGTACAGTTTCTTCTCATGTATAGATACATCACTGTTCTGATCAATGAGGTGGACCGAGTTATTACAGCCTACAGCATGCGGTCTGGCGGCAAGAGGTCAATTGACTACCGTGCCTGGGGATCGCTTATCGGGCAGTTGTTTATAAGGACATCAAATCGTGCAGTGGAAATTCACGAAGCTATGAGACTCAGAGGGTTTGATGGACATTTCCATCATGGCAAAGATGTGGGGATTACAAGCAGGGATATTGCATATGTCAGTGTATGCTGTGCTTTAATCCTTGGGATACTGTTTTTCCTTTAAGGACATGATGTGTTTGAAAGAACAAGGGGTTTATATGAAAACAAGTGTTGTTGATGTCAGGCAACTGAACTTTGGATTTGATAAGGGAAGACTACTTTTTTCAAATGTTGATTTCAGTCTTTTCAGGGGTGAAACAGTGGGTCTGGTCGGTGCCAATGGCGCAGGAAAATCCACACTGTTGAAGCTTCTGGTTGGTCTTCATGAAAAAAGCAGTGGAAAAATTCAAGTCTGTGGTGTTGAGCAAAGCAAAAAGACACTGAGTGCCATCCGGCGAAAAGTCGGATTTGCATTTCAAGACACAGACAGTCAGCTCTTTATGACAACCGTATATGAAGATGTAGCCTTTGGCCCCAGGAATATGGGCGTTTCTGAAGAAACTGTTCATGAAATGACACAAGCTGCTCTTGGCGCTGTGAAAGCTGAACATTTGTCACAACGGCCTCCGTATAAGCTGTCTGGTGGTGAAAAGAGACTGGTTGCTCTAGCGACCGTCTTGGCCATGGAACCAGAAATTATTGTGCTCGATGAGCCGACGACAGGACTCGATCCTCGTGCCAGAAGAAATCTCATTGAGTTGCTTGAAGGGTTGTCACAGACAAAGCTGATTGCAACACATGATATGGATATGGCGCTGGAAATTTGCGACCGGATAATTGTTTTGAATCAGGGCGAAATTGTTGAAAGTGGTTTGCCGCTGGAGATATTTAAAAATAGGAAACTCATGGAAAAATGTCATTTGGAACAGCCGCTATGCATGCAGGCTTGTCCCGTATGTAAGAGTCAGGAGGCATAAGATGCGTGTTTTATATTATGATTTGTTTTGCGGAATAAGTGGAGATATGAATCTGGGCGCTATGATCGATTTGGGTGTGGAGCCTGAACACCTCAAGCGTGAACTGTCAAAACTGAATATTGATGAAGAATTTAAACTTGAAATAAAACGGGATTCCAAGCAGGGAATCAGTGGAACAAAAGTTGATGTGGTACTTGAAAATTCCAAGACCCACCATCACCACGACCATGAGCATGACCACCATCACCACGACCACGACCATGAACATGACCACCATCACCACGACCACGACCATGAACATGACCACCATCATCACGACCACGACCATGAACATGACCACCATCATCACGACCACGGTCATGGACACACCCATTCCCATGATAGAAACTATGAAGTCATTCGGACGATGATTGAAAGCAGTGATCTGAGTGATTCTGTGAAGGCACTGAGTATAAAAATGTTCTACGAAATCGCAGTGGCTGAAGCAAAGGTCCACGGAAAGTCAGTGGAAGAGGTGCATTTTCATGAAGTCGGTGCAGTAGACTCAATTGTAGATATTGTGGGTGCTGCCATTTGCTTTGACGCACTGGGTGTTGACCTGGTTATGGCTTCGCCAGTACAGGTTGGTGGAGGCTTTGTCATGTGTGATCATGGCAAAATGCCTGTCCCTGCCCCTGCAACGGCAGAAATACTCAAGGAAGTGCCGTTTAGAACAGGTCTTGTCCAAAAAGAAACAACAACACCGACCGGTGCTGCAATTATAAAAGTCCTAGCTGGATCATTTACTGAGAATCCCAACATGATTATTGAAAAAACGGGCTATGGTCTGGGGACCCGAAATTTGGAAGTACCCAATGTAACCAGAGTATACTTGGGAGATTTGGAAACGCAATCGGAAAAATCGTATGAAAGCATTGAGAAGACGGGTCAGTATTTGCTTGAAACCAATATTGACGATATGAATGCCGAGCTCTTTGGTCATGTGGAGATGCGACTCTTTGAAGCGGGCGCACTTGATGTGTTCAAAACGCCTATTATTATGAAAAAAGGGCGTCCTGCAGTCAAGCTTTCTGTCTTGATTAGAGAAGAGGACCGTGATGCGGTTTTAGATATTATTTTTCTGGAAACAACATCAGGCGGTGTGCGCGAATTTGCAGTGACAAAACATATGATGAAGAAAAAATACCGTATGGTTGAGACGGCGTATGGCGCGGTTCAAGTGAAAGATTTCTATCATAAGGGCAAGTGTCTGAAGAGCAAAGCCGAATATGAAGACTGCGCACGTCTTGCCAGGGAACATAAGGTTTCAATTAAAGCGATTTACGATGCAGTTCAATCTGCAGATCAATAGGAACTTGGTAGTACAAAGCAGGAGAAGATGATGAAGAATGAAACAATCGACATGAAATTTGACAAGCTGCTTGAAACAATACGAAAGCTTGAAAGTGTGGCAATCGCATTTTCTGGGGGTGTCGATAGCACATTTCTTGCTTACGCTGCAAAGGTGGCCTTAGGTGATTGTGCTGTTGCCATTACTGTTGAGTCGCCTTATATTCCCAAATGGGAACTGGAAGAGGCAAAGGATTTGGCAAAGTCCATTGGCATCAGACACCATATTGTCAAGCTGGACCATATTCCACAAAGCATTGAGATGAACCCGGAGGACCGATGCTATCTATGCAAGAAAAGTGTGTTTGATATTATTAAGCGCCAAGCTGCGGCAATGGATTTGAGCTTTGTCATGGATGGGTCAAACCATGATGATACCAAGGACTACAGACCAGGCATGGTGGCTCTTAAAGAGCTAGAGATCATGAGTCCGCTTTTGACAGAAATCTGGTCCAAGGCAGAGATCCGCCAGGCATCAAAGCAGTTTGGACTTCCGACGCATGACAAGCCTGCTTATGCCTGCTTGCTTACGCGCATTCCCTACAATACTGAAGTGCTGACAGAAGACCTTGAAAGAATTGAAAAATCTGAAGTCTATATGATGTCCAGAGGTTTCAGAGCTGTCCGGGTACGCAGTCATGGGAATCTGGCAAGGATTGAAGTCAACCGTGATGACAGGAAAAGGCTCTTTGATGAAGTCCTGCTTGACGACATATCAGAGACATTAAAGACTTATGGCTATACATATGTCACCCTTGAAATTGGCGGCTATGAGATGGGCAGTTTCAATAAGACCTTGTCGGGAAAACAATAGCACGCAATTTTGGAATGGAAGAGGTATACAATGAATACAAGACGCCTTGAAAAACTGCTTTCAGATGTTAAAAACAATGAGATGAGCATTGAAAGTGCTATGAATGAACTGGAAAAACTCCCTTTCAGCGATCTTGACTTTGTAAAGATCGATCACCATAGAGAGCTGAGAGTTGGATACCCAGAAGTCATATACGGTGAAGGGAAAACTGTGGACCAAGTGGTGCGTATCGTGAAGCATATGCATGAGCATGGCAGCAACATACTCCTTACCCGATGTACACAAGAAATGGCAAGTGGCGTCATGGAAATCATCCAAGAGGCCCATTACAATCCGCTTGCGCGCACCGTGAGTATTGTCAATGCACCAGTTGCACAGACAGAGTCCTATATAGCCATAGTTGCTGCTGGAACATCAGACCTGCCTGTTGTTGAAGAGGCCTATGAAACGGCACGTATTATGGGGAATCAGGTTCGAAAGATTACGGATGTGGGGGTAGCAGGTATACATAGGCTGTTTGCGAATCTTGAGGAAATCCAGAACGCGAAAGTGGTCATTGTTGTTGCCGGTATGGAAGGCGCCCTGGCAAGTGTTGTCGGGGGACTTGTGAAAAAGCCCATCATTGCCGTGCCTACAAGTGTTGGATACGGTGCGAACCTGGGTGGGATTGCAGCGCTCCTATCCATGTTGAATAGCTGTGCCAGCGGTGTCAGTGTGGTGAACATAGATAACGGATACGGTGCCGCCTATAATGCAAGTATTATCAATCAGCTGTAATTAGGCAATAAAAAAGGGCTCGCCATGACTGCTAGAAAATCTAGCGGTTGTGGACGGGCCCTTTGATTATTATGTTCTATCAGTTTGCTTGTCAGGCAAATATCAGGTTCTAGGAAATTTTTGCTGCTTCAGCCTCTTGCTTTGCTTTAGCGTGCTTTTCCTTTTCCCAAGTCAGGTAATCGTTGAAGAAAACAAGAGCCTTCTTCATATCTTTGTCCTGAACATTGTCTTTGTCCTTAAGAACTTTTGACATTTGCATCATTTGGATGTTCAGGTACTTAGGGTTGTTGAGTCGGTCGATATTTGAAAGTCCCCGTTTTTTTGCTCGGAATTTGGAGGACATGACAGTCTCTTTGAACATAAGCAGCAGGAAGCTGTGCTTTTTCTGCTTTGGTACTTGTCTAGCTGACATGTAAACTTGGTTGAAAAGCTGTTCTCTGTTTTTCTTTCTGAAGTGAAATAGAGCGTATGTTGCGCCTATTCCCAAAGAAATGACTACACCCGCAGTCAAAATACTCGTAAAATCCATTCAGTTCACTCCTTTAGCGATATGCTATATATTTAATCATATTTTGAATAGAATTGCACGTGTTTTAGAATATTTGACACGGAATGTTTACAAACCACGGCCCTATTCTGTAAACAAAATTACAAACCAGTAAGGATATGGAACGGGAATGTCAGAAATGGTATAATTGTAGAGATATCAACGAGAAAGGAAGTAAATGGAGGATTGAATATGATGCGCAGATTTCTTATGATGCTTGCAGTGCTCAGTCTGGTCCTTGCGGGGTGTTCTGCGCCTGCTGACAAGCAGGCCGATAGCACGGAAGGCCAGAATGTTGAGCAAGAGCAGACACAAAGTGAAGACCAGGGTGCGGTTGAAAATGGGGATTTAACTGAGCCAAAAGAGGAAAGTGCTGAGACTGTGGACTTGCATGATGAAGCCGCTCTGAAGGACTATTTTTACCAGTACTTCAGTAAATCAGCTGATAATGGATTCAATTCGGATGAAGACTTCATCAAATCAAACCTGCAGTTTGTCTATGCGGATTTTGACAACGATGGTACAGAAGATGTTGTATGCTTCTCGGATGGTCCTAAGTATGCCTTTGACCAGTTCATCTTTGTAGGGCTTGAAGATGGGGCTTACAGGGTCATTGAAACGACAATGGAACCGGTATTTGCATCGTCTCAAAAATTCTATAAGGATGGGGACTTTGTCATTCGTGAACTTACGGGTGGGGGTACCGGTATTGGAGAAAGCTACCTTGAACTCAGCTGTGTAGAGGATGGAAAGATTATCTATACAGGAACTTCGCTGGTCAAGGATGGGTATGTAAGCATTCCGCCTAGTGAAAAGAATCCTGATGGAATCAGCATTACATATTCAAGTGAAATTATGGATATGTCATACAAAGTCGGAACTGATGATGACAGATGGCTGATGTTCCAGTATAAATACTTTGAGACCGATGATTTCACAGGTGAAGTGGTTTCTGCAAAAGAAGAGATATACACATTTAATGCGGAAAAGATGAATTATTACGTAGACCTGCTTAGTGAAAGCGCCAAAGCGGGGACTCAGGGAGATGCTGCAGTCAATGAGGCTGGTGTGTACGAGCTCAAAAACTTGAAACCGGGCCAGACGCTTGAAGGCTTTGATGTTGAGGAAGCCTATTATGTTGAAGAGGATCGTGCAGGCTACAAGCTTGTAGGTGAAGCAGTTCTGGAAGGAACCATCACAGTCGATGAAATGTATGATGAGTACATCTTTACAAGTGATCAGGCCCTGCTTGAGCATCCTGTGAGACTGTCCATAGATGGCATGGATTTCGATACAGACAGACCGGGTGGTGCCTATTTTGATCCAGCGGCGCTAGACATGCTCAGTGACCTGGACCGTACCTATTTGAAAGACCAGCAGTCTCTTGCTGTACGTGTGACAATCACATCCTATGCAAATGCCGTCAAGTTCTATTCAGAGGGTGGTCAGGCCATAGAAATCAAAACCATTGAGTCACTGCAAAATGTAGATCCAAACTATGGAAATTCAGAGCACTACGAGAGTACTGAAGGTGACAAGCTGGCCCAGTTTGCCCCTGAAATGTTCACCACAGCAAGTCAGGGTGAGCTGCAGCTCGATTATTCCAAGTACCGACTCGCTGTACTTCCAATGTTCGATTCAATGAACACAGATCAGCTGGGAGAAACGCATGTTGCGTTTGACGGTGCTTATATCAATCAGCTCAAGTTTACCGTTATGGGTAGGCTTGAAGATGTCAAGATCAACAATTACGTGGCAATGGGTGACGAAGGTGAATGGGAGTACTTGGGCGATGTGGAGAATGCCATAGTTTCTATAGATGCAAATCTGCCGAATGACATGTCAGGTGTCAAGGTTTACGGTAAGTTTTACGACGGCGAAGGCATGTATCTGGATGTAGAGTTCGCACTGGATAACATGCGTGCGCTTGAAGAGTATAAAATCATTCTAATTGAGTAGACACACGACTTGAGTAGACACACGACGTGTAAATCAAATGGGGTTGTAGAGACAGCCTCATTTTTGTGCTTCTTGTAAAGCACACAAAAACAGTGTATAATTTATTGATAATTTACTACGCAATTGGGAAAGGAACGACTATGTTTTACGAAGATCATTTGGAAGCAAGATTTGATGAAGCTTATGATAAAATCTATTATTCAATAAAAGACCAGCTTCAGAGTGACCCAAACTACACGTATGCACATCTGAAGGCATTTGCAGAGTCACTTTATATTCATGAAGGGCATGACTGGTATGGACGCGGTGAACTTTTTCAGGTAAAGATCAACGCCCAGATTGCCGCAGCAGAGACGCTGCTTGAGGAATTTAAACACCTTGAAACGGTGGACACTGAAGAAAAATAAGTGCATTTTATTGAAAACCAGTTGATATTCATGCAGGAATTGATAGAATAATACAAAAGTTCTTATAATTGGACTCAGACAAAGAGACGGTTCTGGGTGAGTGATTGAATAATCAGAAAGCGCTGGTGATGAAATTGAGTATTGAAAGCGTAAAGACACATTTTACTGAAGAAAGACTGCCGCTTGAGGTCATTGAAATGAAGACCAGTACAGCAACGGTAGAACTTGCAGCAGCGGCACTGGGTGTTGAGCCTGCTAGAATAGCAAAGACCATGGCTTTTCGTCTCAAGGATGAGGACATACTCGTAGTGGCAAAGGGAGATGTTCGCGTCGACAATAAGAAGTTCAAGACTGTTTTTGAACAGAAAGCCAAATTCATTAAGGCAGAAGAGGTCATGGAAGCGACAGGGCACCCGGTCGGCGGTGTATGCCCGTTTGGACTTTCAAGACCTATGCGGATTTATTTGGACGAGTCATTGAAAGTGTTTGACTATGTTTATCCTGCTGGCGGCGGTGCCAATACTGCTGTAAAGATTGAAGTGGATTATCTGGCTGAGGTGACACAGGGCACCTGGGTCAATGTCTGCAATTAGAAAATGCTTTTATACGGATATACATGTGAATGGGGCTGCTTGGCAGCCCTGTTTTTTATTGCATGGGAAATGCACTGACTAAGCACTTCAAAATGGGGATGGCGTACTTCATGAGAAGGAGCATGCTATTGAAACTGGAAGTGACTATGAATGTTACGGATGTGTTATAATTACTGGGTACACGTATGAAAACTGTACAGGGGCATGACTGCTTTCTACCAAAAATTGATACAGATTGTGGTCATATGGGAATAAATATGAGATAGAGGGCTGCTGCATAATCAAGAAGGATATTGTCAGGGGGACATTATGAGAAAATGGAATGTATTCATAGTGGTTTTGATTGTACTATTGACAGTGACAGGGTGTGGAAAAGCTGAAGATGCAGGACCGCTCAATCCGGATAAACCCATAACTGTCACAGTGTGGCATTATTATAATGGAGGTGCCAAGGAAGCCTTCGACAATTTGGTAACCGAGTTCAATGAAACAGTGGGCATGGAAGAGGGAATTGTCATAGATGCGCAGAGTCAGGGCTCTGTAACCCAACTGGCTGAAGCTGTTTTCGACGCAGCAAATGAGTCAATCGGAGCAGCGCCACTGCCTAACATTTTTGCGTCCTATCCGGACAATGCCATTCGCGTGCATCAGATTGCGCCGCTTGTGAGTCTCGATACTTACTTTTCAGAGGAAGAGCTAGGCCAGTACCGTCAGGAGTTCCTTGACGAAGGGCGCTTCATAACAGATGATAAGGCCTATATTATGCCGATTGCAAAATCGTCAGAGAATCTTTACATGAACAAGACATTTTGGGACCCCTTTGCAGAAGAACATGGCTTTACTGCAAGTAACCTTGAAACATGGGAAGGGATATATGATGTCGCAAAAACATACTATGAAGAAACTGGGAAGAGCTTTTTCAGTCTTGATGCAAACGCAAATTTCTTCATCATAACGTCCATGCAGCTAGGTGGGGAATTGTACGAGTATTCAAAGGATGCCACTGCACACTTCAAGATGAGTGAGGAGCATGCAAAGTATCTTTGGAATTACTATTATAGACCATCCATAAAGGGCTATTTTACAAAGAGTGGACGTTTCAGTTCTGACGATGCAAAGTCTGGAAGCGTGCTTTCCTATACAGGATCTACTGCAGGTGCAGCGTATTTTCCAAATGTTGTTGCCTTAAGTGATACTGAATCATACAACATTGAACCCATGGTTCTGCCATACCCGTATTTTGAAGGACGGAAAAAGGTTTCAATCCAGCAGGGAGCAGGCATGTGCATTACTCAAAGCGATGAACCCCATGAATACGGCGCGGCTGTATTTCTAAAGTGGTTTACAGATACACCGCAGAATTTGAAGTTTGCCGTGTCTACAGGCTATTTCCCTGTTAAGGAGGAAGCACTGAGTGAGTCATTGATGCTCAGCGAAGCAGAAAAAAGAGAGGTGCCTGTGAAAGCAATCATGGAATCCATCAAGGCCTCAAATATCATGTTCAATGAGTATGAGCTGTATAACAGCAAATCTTTCAAGGGCAGTTATGAAATTCGAGTAATGCTGGAATCCAATATACTGGATAAGGTGAGTGCAGACCGAATTGAACTCGAAAGCCGAATTGCATCTGGAGAAATCAGACAAGCGGTTATTGATGAATTCCTTTCAGATGAAGCGTTTGACAAATGGTATGCAGACCTTCAGGAAGAGGCTGAGTTGATTCTTACAAATGCAGGAAAGGAATAACATGTTGCATAGAAAAAGAAAACAATCGTCAATTGTAAATCGATTGACATGGTTGATTCTTGGCATAATTATCCTGCAGACGGTCTTGTATGGAATAATGCTTGTTTATGGAGGGGTGCTTGAGCAATCAGAGCTCAATGCCTATCAGCTTTTTCATGACAAGGTACAGAGCAGAAAAGATTATGTTCAGCGTGAAATGAAGAACAAGTGGATCAATTTCGACTCATATCTATCGAATATTAAGAAACTGCTTCACGGCAAAGAGGGTGAAGCGGGATATTTTGATGAAGATATTATGTCGGAGCTCATAGCCATGCTTAGGACGACAGAAGCTACTGGCGCATATATCATCATGGTTCCAGATGGGGAAATCCAGCAGGATTTGCCTGCGCTTTACATAAGAGATTATGACCCGCTCACCAACTCAAACGGCAATGAGGATTTGTATATGGTCGTAGGACCAGCGGTACTGGCGCGTAATGCCAAGATGCCCATGGATCAAATTTGGAGACATAACCTCAGGATCAATGATGAAAATGCAGATTTTGTAAGAAAGCCTTATGAAAGCACTGAGATAACGAGCAAGGCGACCTATCTGGGCTACTGGAGCCGGCCGTTTAAGCTCGATACCGGCGATGTGGACATCATGACCTATTCCATGCCCCTATATGACCAGCTGGGCAAGCTGCAGGGTATTATTGGGATCGATGTAACCATCAACTATCTGACCGACTATATGCCTGCTGCAGAACTGCAGCCTCAGGATTCAGTCGGATATCTAGTGGCATTCAGGGACACACCAGAGGCGGATTTAAAGCCCATTATTATGGGCGGACCACTGCAGCGGCGCATGATAGACGCGGAAGCTCCACTGGCCTTAAGCATGGTCAATGAAGACATGTCGCTTTATAAAATCGAGAATCATAAAGGTAAGGAAATTCTATTTGCGTCAGTTGAAAAGGTAGGACTCTATCAGTACAATACACCTTTTGAAAACGAGGAGTGGTTCCTGGTAGGTATTATGCGGGGAGATTACCTGCTGAGCTATACCAGTAGAATTCAGCAAACCCTGTGGGTGTCCCTGCTGATTGCAGTTCTGCTCGGCGCGATTGGGGGCCTGCTGACGAGTTTTTACATGACGCGACCGATTGTTTCACTCATGAATCAGATTCAAAATATGGATTTGAAAAAGAAGCTGGTTTTTCAAAGAACAGGCTATACAGAACTCGACGAGCTGTCCCATTCTGTTGAGGTTGCCAATGAAATGATGCTTGAATCGGCATCCAGACTCTCAAAGATTGTGAATATGTTTGATTGGCCCATTGGTGCTTTTGAAATCATAAGAAAATCCCAGCGCTATTACGTGACGGATAACTTCTGGAAGATACTCGGCAAGACAAATACGGCAGCATATGACGCCATGACCTATGTGGAATTTGAAGAGGCTTTGACGGCCATATTCAGTGAGCCAGAAGAAGATGAAGTCGATGTGTTTTGTATAGATACCGAGCCCAAGCGCTGGATTCGTGTCAACAAGACCGAAACGGCAGATTCCCTTATTGGAGCCATTGTGGATGTAACAGAGGAAATTCTTGAGAAACGGCAGATTTTACATGAACGTGACCACGATCCGCTGACACATCTGCTCAATCGGAAAGGTTTCCAGTGGCAGTTTGAGAAATGGTATGAAGAAGACGTTGAAGGGATTGGAGCCATGGTCATGTTTGACCTGGACAATCTCAAAAAGGTCAATGATTCATATGGTCACCAGTGGGGAGACAAGTATATTATTCGGGCTGTTGAGCATTTGAAAAGAATTGACGATGAAGGCCATTGTGTGGTGGGGAGACGTTCAGGGGACGAGTTTGTTGTTTTGCTTCATGGATACACCCATCGTGATGAAGTGCGAGAAAGAATGCAAGCCTTCTATAAAGGCCTTTTGGAATCACCGATTGAACTGCCGGATGGCAAGCAGCAATACGTACAAATATCTGCGGGTGTCATGTGGATTGTGTCAAATGAAATGACCTATGACGAACTCCTGAATTACGCTGATGAAGCCCTCTATGTCGCAAAAAGAAGCGGCAAAGGCATTTTTGTGGAGAGTAGCTGGAATCAGTTTTAATATTGGACATTAAAAAGGGGCTGTGTAAACAGCCCCTTCAGAGACTGTAGAAAAGTTCCGAAATACTGCGTTGCTGGATAAAATCCGCTCTGATCACGTACACTTAGTACGCTCACAGAGCGGATTTTATCCGCGCCTGGTCTTTCGAAATTTTATACAGTCTGTCATCTTGTCGACTTTGTCGACAATCTAAAAGGGGCTGTGAAAACAGCCCCTTTGTTTTTTGCAATGTAATGAAATTATGCCGCAATAAGCATTTGAATCAGCATGCTTACTTGATTAGCAATATCCATGATTCTACCTGTTACAGGCGCTTTATCGAAGCCGACATTGTTCATGTAGTCTGTTAGGACTTCGTCCATTGCGCCGTACTCGCCAATGACTTTCTTGCCAGTGAACATTGTATAGCCGTCGCCGCCAGCTACAAGGAAGTCATTTGTTGCCATAGAATATGTCTTTTCAAGGTCGAGCAGCTCGCCGCCAACTTTGATTTCTACAACTCTGCTGCCTGCAGGTTGAGAAGAATCGAATTGAACTGTCATACCAGCGATGTGCGGGAATGCACCCTTTGTTTCAGGGTAGCTGTCGATACCATTTTCAATTGCAGCAAGAATGTCTGAACCTTGAAGTTCAATGACACGTACTGTGTTACCAAATGGAAGAACAGATAGGACTTCGCCTCTTGTAACTTCGCCAACATCGATTGATGTTCTGATGCCGCCGCCATTTGTAAGAGCAACGTCAGCGCCACTGATATCCAGAAGTGCTTCAGTAATCATATTGCCCATATTTGTTTCGCCAGTTCTAACATCACCTTTTACACCATTCAGTTCGATTGGTGAATTAGCAACAACCTGCTCAGTGATTTGCTCATTCAGAGTTTGAATGTCTGCAACAACCTTCGCGATTGCAGGATCGTCAGCTACCATTACTGAAACGTCTTTTGTGAACATTTTTGGTGTTACAGAAACAACATCGTTGCCCGCAACTTGAATGTCTACACGACCAACATTTTTCGTTTTTTCGCCAGCTGAAACAATTGTAGTCCCATTGACAACAACGCCTTCTTCAAGTGTTGTATGGCTGTGTCCGTCAATGATCAGGTCGATGCCAGTAACTGCGTTGGCAACTTCAACGCTTGTTGGTGCGCCTTCATCATAACCAAGGTGAACCAGTGCGATAACCACGTCAACTTGAGGTGCCAGCATGTCTGCCATTTCCTGAGCTCTAGCTACAGGATCTTCAAACGTCAGGCCTTTTGTGTTGTCAGGGTGTGATTTGAAAAGTGTTTCAGGTGTAGTAAGGCCGAAGATACCCACTTTGAGGTCGCCGACTTCTTTGATGACGTATTCTGGCAGGAAGCTAGAACCGTCAGCATTTTTGATGTTTGCGCTCAGAATAGGGAAATCTGCCATTCCAGCAAGCTCAAGCAGTCTTTCTGAACCATAATCGAACTCATGGTTACCAGCTGTCATTGCATCGTAACCCAGTTCATTAAGAATTTCTACAGCGTATTCGCCTTTAGAAAGTGTTGCGATGCTGTAACCTTGAAGGGCATCACCAGCATCTAGGAGCAGAACGTTCTTGTTAAAGAGTCTGACACCGTTTATGTATCTAGCCATTTTTGCTGCACCCATGCCATCGTATTTTCCTTCAAGGAAGAAACCGTGCATGTCATTTGTGTGCATAATCACCAATTTTTCAGCACCTTCGGCTGATGTTTGAACCCCACTTGCTTCTGCTGAAACCGGAATAGACATCAGCAGCATTAGCATTACGAGCAGTACGCTAATTTTTTTCTTCACAATAGACCCTCCTTCATTTCTTCTGTTGAAAACCAAACTACTTTAGCTTTATACCCGTTTGGAATTGAAAGACTAACAATAAATATCAGGAAAGCCGTATTCCCGTAAATTTCGAGTGCATTTTAGAAAAAGCATTCGCCCACTCCCAGAAATTCATTGCTTGAACCCATATCCCAGCATATTATTGCCCGGATGAATCCTGAGACTCAATATCAGACTATGACGCACCATCATATAGTCTGAAGATTTGCAGCTTGCTAGTACTGCATCATGGTCAAGGAAGCATTCCATCAGCGATAATATTAAATAGGTATATATTAATTATAAAATATATGGCCCTATATTTAAATTGTATATTATTAACATGTTTTATAAGTAATATTGGACTATATGCCCATGCGTTAGATGATTTTACTGAACTGTGCAAAGGATGAACAAAACAAGAGATGTATGAAAGGATTCAGACTTTGTCAACCGAAGGGAATATTGTTAACTATTTTGTTAACCTTAGATTACATATAAGTTGACAATACCTTTCTTATCCTTTAAACTGTTTATGATGAAACGTAAAGGGGGCCACATGAACACGGAGTTTGCAAAATGGGTATCATGCATTCTGAAGAATCTGAAGGAAGATGATCAGGACGCATATGTGATTGCTGAAATAGATGTAAGCGCACAGGCGCCCTTGATGCATTTGAGTGCAGATGATGCCTGTCATGATTATGATTATTCTGTGTCAAGAAAGTCCTCTGGCAGAGTTAGCATACAGTACTTGGAAGCGTCATACAGGTACCCTGAAAAGCCTGTCAGGTTCATGTGCAAGCTGACGAAAAAACAGGAAGTCGGTCCAGTGAAGGACAAGCCAAATTCGGGGCATGTACACTTGACAGATGACCTGGTTGAAGAAGAACCAACAATGGACATGAAGGATCCGGATCTAACCTCTAGGGCAGTATCCGCGGATGCAATCAGGGCCTATATCACAACCACTGGCGATTCAAACAGCATTCACCAGGGGGAGCGGGCAATAGTTCCAGCGGTCGTCCTCATCGATGAAGTCCTTTCTGTAGATGACAGCCTGCTTGAGAATAGGGCGCTGAAATTCAAGTTCAAGAAACCTTTACGTGTAAACGAATTGTGGATGTATGACCATGAGAATCACCGCGGAAAACGGGCGGATGAAACTCTTTTTACAGTGCGTGGCACTAAGTGAAACACTAGAAAATGTATGGAATATGGGAGATTTGATATGAGACAGAGTAAAACGCGTGAAATGACGATGATAGGTATGTTTGCAGCCCTTATAAGTGTAATGGGGTATATATCGGTACCGATTCCGCCTGTGCCAATAACTGGACAGACCCTTGCTGTTATGCTCGCGGGCATGGTGCTTTCACCTGCAGCTGCGGGGATGAGTGTGGGTGTATTTATGCTCCTTGGTGCCATTGGTGTCCCTGTCTTTTCAAATGGGCGTGCGGGAATTGAAGTTATTCTTGGTCCAAGCGGTGGCTATATTGTCGGTTTCCTGGTAGCGGCGATCGTAATCAGTTTGTTGAAGGGAAATGGACGTGATATCAAACGTGCGCTTCTTGCGTGTGTTATCGGCGGATTTGGAGTCGTGTATGCAATCGGGCTACCGTGGCTTGCAGGAATCCTCAGCCTGGATATGAACAGTGCGCTGGCAGCGGGTCTATATCCATTCGTTATTGGTGATGCTCTAAAAATTGTTCTGGCTGCCTATATTGGTGTACGTATCAATAAAGCCCTTGGCTTGGTGGCACAATGATAAAGACATATATATGCAACAGCCTCAGAACACCCATCGGTAAAACCGGTGGGTGTTTCAAGTCATTGCCCGTAGAGGCTTTAGCAGCACAGTTAATTGAAGGAATTCTTGGTCGGGCAAAAATTCCCGTGTCAGCCATAGAGAAGATTTTACTTGCGAATACAGTGGGCCAAGGCGGCAACATCGCCAACTTTTCGGGCCTCAGCGCCTTGGGTTTAACATGTCCGCCTGCAGTCACCCTTGATTATCAGTGCGGTGGAAGCCTGATGGCACTTGAACTGGGCATGTCACTTGTCGCAAGCGGTATGCATGATGTGGTTCTTGTTGGCGGTGCTGAGAGTACGAGCCTTGAACCTGTCAAATATCTGCATGGTTCAGATCCCAAGTGCGAACACTATCCGGCGCCTTTGAAGCGTGCGCCATTTACACCGCTTTCCCTGAAAGACCAGGACATGCTGACCGGTGCGGAAAATACGGCCAGACTGCTTGGTGTTGAGAGAAAGACACTTGATGAAATCGCGCTTTACTCGCATCAACGCGCAGCAGATGAAAACGTATGTGCTTGCCTCAGAGAGAGAATCCTCCCTGTTCGGGCAGGTGGAAAGGAAATCACTGCAGATGAGTCCATTCGTAAAGGGATGCGTATGCGTCTCCTCGAAAGAATGCCTTCACTGGTTATGCAGGAAGGACTTATAACAGCAGGAAATGCCTGTCTTACCCATGATGGTGCTGCGGGGATGCTTATCGCTTCAGGAGCGGCAATTAAAGCCCTGGGCCTGGTTCCGGAAGCAGAAATACTATGCTCAAAAACAGTACGTGTCAACCCCTCCTTTTCACCGCTAGGTGCACTGAGTGCTGTAAAGGGCATACTAAAAAGCATGGACCTTCCAGCGGAAGACGTGGATTATTACGAGGTGAACGAAGCGTTCGCTGTTAAGACATACAGTTTGATGAGACATTTGAATCTGCCAAGAGAAAAAGTCAATCCCCTAGGAGGGATGCTGGCATATGGACACCCATACGGCGCCACGGGCGCACTCCTTATAACCCATCTTGTTTCTGCCATGAAATCGGGAGAAACAGGAATCGCTGCTATGGGGGTTGCGGGTGGACTTGGTATTGCGACTGCAATAAGAAGGGTTTAGGTGATCAAGGTGTATTATGACAGATTGTGTTACTGGGCGAAAGCAAATCCGAATGCGGTAGCCGTTTATACAGAGAATGGTACCATGACCTATCATACATTCTGCAGCAAGGTCATGGAGATGCGTCTGTGGGTGAAAAGGGCCTTTGACTTGAAGGGGCGGGAAGCGGTTCTCTTAAATCTGAAGTCAGCCGAGGAGACCCTATGCGTCCTTTATGCACTGCTGAGCATGGGCATATCGGCAGGGGTGGTTTCAAAGGACCAGGCACCGCTGGACGACTACATAAGAAGCTTGAAAAATGACTGGGACATGTCTGATATCCGCCTCATGACAGAGCTGCCTCCTGTGAAAGAATTCGAATTGCAAGAGCTGCCTGATAGTTTACCCGGTGGAAGACACATAGTCTTTTCAAGCGGCAGCAGCGCATATTGCAAAATGGCGGTTCGAACACCTGCAAGCTGGTCAGAGGCATTCAAGACTCAAAACGACATCTTTAGTATTGCACCGGGAATACGTGTTATGGTTGCCGGCTCTCTTGCCTATACGGGAAATCTGAATTTTGTCCTCGGTGCACTCTATGAAGGGGCGACTGTATGCATATCGGAGTCGGTCAACCCGGCTGCTATGGAAAAATACGTGTCTTCCTATAAGCCTGAAGTAATGTATTTGGTTCCGACTGTGCTGGGTCTCTTTCTGAGAAGGTGTGGGAATGTGCCGTCATCCTTGAAAACCTTAGTGACGGCAGGGGAGAAACTGAGAGAATCCGTACTAGAAATGCTCTTGAGTAATAATGGGCATTTGAATATTGTTGAATTTTATGGGACATCTGAACTCAGCTATGTTTCTGCTGTAGGGAGAACTGCTCAATGTCCATCGCCAATGACGGTAGGGGCACCTTTTCCAGGTGTCGAAATTGATATTAGAAACGGTGATGTATGGGTCAAGACCCCTTATGCGGCATGTGGCTACGAGGGCTGGCAATTTACCGGTGACACAGGTTTTCTTAAAGAGAATGCCCTCTGTCTGAATGGCAGAAAGGGGCATGTGATCAGCAAATCGGGAAAGATGGTCGACCTGAGTGAAATAGAAGGGAAAGCTGAGACACACCCAGATATCCTGCGGGCTGCCGCAATTAGAATTGAAGATGGAAAACGGGGTGAAAACTACATACTCGCAGTGGAGTGCCATGTTGAAAAAATCAAACACCAGCAGGTTCGCGCCTACCTGACCCGCCTCCTTACAGGTGTTATGAAACCCCATAAAATTGTTCTGATGGAGAATTTTCCGGCTAAGGAAGGTGGAAAATTAGATGAAAATAAAATTCTATCCAGTATTTATTAAGCTCCTAAAATAAATAACATTAATTTTGTATACTTCCCTAAAGATATGAAATAATGCTCAATACTTGGGTATATTTATCAAAAGGGAGGTGTGGGTTTATGAAGCACAAAAAAATATCAGCTAAGATTATGCGTGCAATTATTGTAGTGAATTTGATTTCCTTGCTGATAGTCGGTTCGGTCATGGGCGTTCAGCTGAACAACAATGTGGGTGTGGAAGCCAAGGCAATGGCTGAGGTGAAGCTTCAGTCAATTGTCAATGCTTTTGAACAGGATTTTTCCAATGTGCAGTCCGCTGTTTCAGTTATGGAAAATGACATTCGGGCAGACATTGATGTCAACAGGGCGATGGCAGATAAGACCTATCTTCAGAATTACAGGAAGGAACTCATAAAGAGAATTACAACCTTGGGTGAGAACTCCGATATTTCCAGATCCATTTATGTGTATTTCAATGTTGAGAAATTTGGACAAGAAGTGGATGCATGGGTTTATCAGGCTGAAGAAGACGGCAATTATGAACTCCAAGCGCCATTCGGTCTGGACTATTACAAAGAATATCAGGCGTGGTATCATGATCCTTTGGAAAAGAAAATGGCACTGTGGACACCTCCATACGAATCCGCTACAGGTGGAATAATTTCTTCCTATGTAACACCGGTAATCGTCAATGGTGAGTCCATCGCTATCGCAGGCATGGACTTGTATCTGGATGACATTCAAAAGACCCTTCAAGAGGCTGTGCTCTTCGATACAGGTTACCTCTACATGATGGATTCTGAAGGAAATATTTTGGTGCATCCGAGCATTGCCTTTAATGAATCCATTAAGGCTCAGAGCCATGGTGAAGAACTGCTCGCTGAAATGAATGCCAACGATTCTGGATTTACCCGCTATAAGCGTGATGATGGGAAGCTTGTCATTGCGGCTTATGGGCATCTTGACAATGGATGGATTGTGGCGTCGAGTGTTCCAGAAAGTGAAGTTATTGGCTTCATTTTAAGAGCCATGTACATTCTACTTGGAATCATAGTAGGATCCATGATTCTGGCGGTTGTCGTTTCAATCGTGATGAGCAACAGCATTACCAAACCTATCAAGACCATTGTGGGTGTGATTGAAAAGATTAAAGACGGTGATTTTACCGTTACAGTAGATGTCAACACTAAAGATGAAACAAAACTGCTCGCTGATGGCATCAATGATATGGCGGCTTCTGTCAAAGGACTAATCCTTGAAGCCAAGCATGCATCCCATGATATGGTGGACTCGGCTTCCAACCTGGCAGCCATGAGTGAAGAGACAAATGCAACTGTCGATCAGGTGGCCATGACCATTCAGGAAATTACGAGAGGGTCTCAGGAAACAGCTGAGAATGCTGAGAACGGTGCTCAGATTGCCGCAGATATTGACAATCAGTTTGTCGTTCTGATGGACAATTCCACTGCAATGCGTGACAACGCAGAAACAGCAATGGAAATGAATAAAACAGGACTGAGTGCTTTGAGCAAACTTAAGGATAAATCGAGACAGGCCAACAGTTCTAATGGTAGAATTAAAGAAGCCATTACCAGCCTGGATCATAAGACCAATGCCATTACGGATATCATACAGGCCATAACATCAATTTCTGAGCAGACAAACCTGCTGGCGCTCAATGCAAGTATTGAAGCGGCACGTGCAGGGGAGGCCGGTAGAGGATTTGCAGTTGTAGCAGATGAAATTCGTAAGCTTGCCGAAAGTTCAAGTGAGGCTGCTGAGGAAATTAGAACAATCATTATCGACATTCAGGACGAAAGTAAGGAAACTGTACTTGTTATGAATGAAGTGAATGAAATGAACGACCAGCAAAATGAAGCGCTTGTGGAAGTCAATGAAGCCTTTGGACAGATATTTGAGTCTGTAGAAAGAATATCAGGTCAAATTGAGAATGTTACCAAGGAGCTTGATGGACTGGATGGAAGCAAGAATCAGCTTATTGGCGCTGTAAACAATATTTCCGCAGTTTCCGAACAGACTGCCGCTGCAACTGAAGAAGTTGAGCGCTCCATGGACGAGCAAACCAAGGCGGTAGAGCAGGTAGCGGTCAATGCAGAGCACTTGAACAGACTTTCCGCGGAATTGAATGGCAAGATCAATTTCTTTAAAGTCGATTAGTGCAGAAGGATTACTCTTGTTTGAGAAGGGCTGTCGCGTACGAGACAGCCCTTTTTTAGAATAATCATATGGAGGAAAGCCGATGAACTTTCATGACTCATTTAAGTCCTTGAATAAGAGAATAACATTCACTGAGCCACCAGGCACAATCAAGTATACAGGTGTCTATAAGAATGTGCCGGTTACAATAGAATGTATCCGCTACAACAAGAACCGGATGGAAGTGGAAACCGGCGCATCATTCAAGAAGCCTGAGTCTGATGACCATGTCTATTGGTACAATATTACGGGACTTCACGACATAGAACTGGTCAAAGAGGTTACAGGGTATCTTGGCATGCATTCCATGGATGTCGAAGATATTGTCCACGTTTCTCAGTGGAGCAAAATTGAATATGCCAAGGACTACTTGTTTTCAATTATGAAAATGATTTATTTAAAGGATGATGCCGTTGTCCATGAGCATATTACAATTATTCGAAAAGACAATATACTGGTGACCTTCCAGGAAACCAGAGGCGATGTTTTTGATGAAATCAGAGAGAGACTGCATGAAGAGGGTGGACGCATAAGGAAAATGGGGGCTGGATATTTGTACTATGCCCTGCTGGATGCCCTGGTTGACAACTATTATCTTGCGGTGGGCAAGGTTTCCGATGCCTTTCTGCAAGCAGAGACTCTGGTTCTTGACAACAGTCGGGCCAGTGGAGATGCTGTCTACTCCATCCGTAAGGAAATGCATTACCTTCAAAATGCCATAACCCCTGTCCAGACGGCAATCAATGCTTTCGCCCAGCGGGATGACAACATACTTTTTGACAATATGAAGCCTTATTTTGATGATTTGAACGAACATGTGAATCATGTTTCAGAAACACTTTTTACATATAAGGAAATGGTCAAGAGTCTTCACGACATGCATATGGCGAATGCGAGTAACGATATGAACAAGATCATGACCACGCTCACTATCTTTTCAGCAGTCTTTATTCCTTTGTCATTCCTCTCGGGTGTCTTTGGAATGAACTTTGTAAACATGCCTGTTCTGGAATACCAATACGGATTTCCTGTTTTCGGGGCGGCTTGCCTTGCAATTGCAGTGCTCATGCTTGCTTTCTTCAAAAAACAGGGCTGGATCTGATGTACGAAGTTTCATATTGAACCCTTAACAGCTGAATTTTTCAAGACTTAAAACCGCATTTGCGGTTTTTTTTATTTGTTCACACTTTGTTTACAATTCTGTGAGATTTCTATTAAGTCCCGGATTTAACATGTAGTTAACAAAGAAACAGGAGGCGAACAAAATGACTGAATATAGAAATGAAATGAAATATATAATCGATCCACAAACGGCACATGTCATTCAAAGAAGACTTCAAATGTGCTGCTCGTTTGACAGAAACTCAAATACTGACGGTTTTTATAAAGTGACAAGCCTGTACTTCGATGATTTCAACAACAGCTATTTGAATGACAACATTGTCGGACAGATCAAGAGAAAAAAATATCGAATCCGCGTGTACAACCATAAGGACGATTTCATCAGGCTCGAGAAGAAAATCAAGCATAACCAAGGGGGCATGAAAACATACTGTATGCTCACACGAGAACAGTACAACGAAATCCTTGATGGAAATTATGCAGCGGTTAGAGAGCAGACGGACAACGCACTTTTAAAAGAGTTCTGCAATGAAGCTCTTAACAGAAGACTCAAACCAAAGGTGATTGTCGAATATGACAGACAGACTTATGTTTATGATTATGGAACAGTCCGAGTAACCATGGACTACAATGTAAGGTTCAATGCAACAGGTACAAACATATTCAGTGAAGATTCCATATACGCACCAGCCGTTGAAGAGGATCAGGTGGTTATGGAAGTAAAATATACAGGTTTTCTGCCTGGACATATCAAGGCACTGGTTCAACAAGGCGTGGCATCGAGACAGGGTGTCTCAAAATATACACTATGCCGCACAAGATGTTATTAGATTAGAGGAGCGATTGAGATGACAATTAATGATATTTTTAAGAATGATTTTATAGAACAGGCGACTGGCGCCCTGTCTACACTGGAAATACTTATTACACTGGGAATTGCTTTTCTGATTGGTGCAGGCATATTCTTCGTTTATAAGAAAACCTTCCAGGGTGTGATGTATTCAAAGACATTCAACATTTCACTGGTGGTACTCAGCCTGATTTCGGCAACAATCATTATTGGCGTGACCAACAACATCGTCTTGTCCCTTGGCATGGTTGGTGCACTTTCGATTGTACGCTTTAGAACATCCATAAAAGATCCGATTGATGTGGTTTACATGTTTTGGGCTATTGGATCAGGAATTATTGCAGGTGCGGGACTCTATCTCCTGTCTCTTATATCCTTCCTATTCATAGCAGCTGTGCTTTACACATTTACAAATATGGACATCAGACTTGAACCTTACCTGCTGATTATGGGGTATGAGAATAAAGAAGCGGAAGATAAGATTTTTGAACTGCTGGATCGCACACTTGACGGTTACAAGGTTAAATCTAAAACAAAAGTGCCAAACCAGTATGAGTTGACAATAGAAATCAGAACAAAATCGGATAGAAGCAGCATCATCAATGAAATCGATGAAATTGAAGGCGTAAAAAACGTTGCGATGCTAAGCTATGATGGTGACTACGCAGCGTAGGCCATGAATCTAGAACATAATGGGTATAATAAGGCAAGCGGATAAGGAGATTATCATGAAAAAGATATTGAGCATACTGCTGATCGGAGCAGTCGTAATTGGAATATTTAGCTCGGCACTGGGTGTAAGCACAAGCGTTACAAGTGCGGACGATACATCGACAACAACATCAACTTCAGTGGTTCAACAAGAAGCCACTGAAGCTGCCACAGACACTTCGGGTGAATCGGCAGCGTCAAATGCGACTTCAGAGTATCTGGAAGCTGTTGAAAAGGCAACAAGTAAAGACTACCCAGATGAATCAGCTTCAATTGATACAATTATTAGCTTTGAGAACAATGTGGCGGAAATCAATGGCGATGGCGTTGAAACTTCAAGTGAAGGTATTACCATCACTGAGGGCGGCACATACAGTCTCTCGGGTGCATTTGACGGGCAAATCAAAGTAGATGCAGGGGATGATGACGTTCAGCTGATCCTTGCAGGTCTTGTGCTAAATAACAGCACGGCCTCTCCAATTGTGGTTGAGCAGGCAGATGAAACAACCATTACACTGAAAAGCGGAACTGTGAATACAATCTATGACGGCAGTGCATATGTGGAGGAAGATACAGAGGATAAGACCAATGCGGCGATTTACAGCAAAGATGACCTGGCAATTAACGGTTCAGGCACTCTGCAGATCGACGCACCCAACAAAAGTGGTATTATCTCCAAAGATGATCTGGTCATCCTGTCAGGAAACATTGTCGTAAGTGCAGAGCATAACGGTATCAAAGGTAAGGATCTTCTGTATGTTGGCGGTGGTTCTTTAGAAATCGAAGCAGGAACAGACGGCCTTGAGTCCGAAATAGTAGTATATATTGAAGATGGAAACGTACTTGTGACAGATAGCTATGAAGGTATTGAGGCGCTGGACATCGTAATCGAAGGCGGCGTGATTGAAGTGCATGCTTCTGATGATGGTGTGAATGTGTCTGGTGAAGTGGAAACGACTGAGACAACTGAAACGGAAACACAGACTGGTTTTAGAGGACCAGGTGGTCCTGGTGGAAGTGAAAATCTTGAAGGTCACGGTCTTACAATCAACGGCGGCGAACTGACAATTTACAGCGACGGTGATGGACTTGACTCAAATGGAAGTGTATGGATGAATGGCGGAACAGTTAACGTATATGGACCGACTATGAATGGAAATGGCAGTATTGATTACAACGGTACATTTGTGATGGATGGCGGCACACTCGTAGCAGTAGGCAGCATCGGCATGGTGCAGACACCAGGTTCGGATTCGGCTGTGAATACGCTGTCAATTGGTCTTTCGACCACTTACGACGCAGGTACATCCGTACAGATTATTGATGAATCTGGAAACGTGATTCTTGATTATGTCTCAGAGAAGACATTCCAAAGTATTGTTTTCTCAAGTGAAGAGATTGAACTTGGCGGTACCTATACAGTAACAGTAAATGGTGAAACTGTCGAAACAGCGACAGTAGCAGACACAGTTACATTTGTGGGCACAAGTGGTTCCATGGGTGGCGGTCACGGTCAAGGCGGTTTTGGTGATCGACCACAGGGCGAACGTGGTGAGAGACCTGAGCGCAACGGTGCGTTTCCAGAAGGTGAACAGCCTCCAGAAGGTGGAGAGCCACCAATGGAAATGCCTACGCAAGTGGACTCAGAGACAGAAAGTGAATAATCCGAATAAGGAGTGAAAGATATGAAGGGCAAGACAAGCATACTTGTGGTTGACGATGATTCCAGACTGCGCGAAATGATTACAATGATACTTAAGAACAGAGAGTATGAGGTCATAGAGGCGGAAAATGGTTTGGAGGCAGTGAAAAAGGTTGAACACGAGAAGCCGGATCTTGTCCTTCTTGATGTTATGATGCCGGTTATGGATGGATTTGAAGCCTGTGAAAAAATACGTGAGATCAGTACCAGCAGAATCATCATGCTGACTGCAAAGGGTGAGGATTACGATCAGGTCAAAGGCCTGACACTCGGCGCAGATGACTACGTGGTAAAACCCTTTACCCCCATGGTGCTTGTCGCGAGAATTGAAGCAGTGCTCAGGCGCTTAAAAGATACGGAAGAGTCCGATGCCAATGCTGACGTGTTGAAAATTGGCGATATTGAAGTGGATATTCCTGCCCATACCTTCAAGTTGGAAGGCATGACTATCGAACTTAAGCGAAAGGAGTTCGACCTGCTGGTCTATCTCATGCGCAACAAGGGCATATCACTGAGCAGGGAACAGATTCTTGAGAAGGTCTGGGGCTATGATTACCTAGGGTCTGACAGTACGGTGGATTCTCATGTCAACAGACTTCGAAATAAGCTCGGAAGCTGTAGCGGATACTTGAAAACAGTGCGCGGCTATGGCTATAAGTTAGGAGACGAAGATGAAATTTAAGACAATTTCAAGGCGGCTCGCTTTCCAGATAACGCTGCTGATGATGAGTTTTTCCATCATTCTGCTCATAGCGAATTCTCTTTTGCTCAAGCCGCTTTATGACTATTCAATCAAGAAGGACATGCTGGAAGGTGTGGCGTACCTTGAAGCCTTGGATTATGAAGTGAGTGCGAGTGACTGGTCTGATCAGATCTCTGAACTGGATCCCGGACATGCTTATGACATCATTATAGAAAAAGATGGCGTGGTCATGTACTCTTCATCTATGGATGTTGGTATAAGAGGACCAGGAGAGTTCAAGGAAACAGATGCGGAAAAGACGGGAAATCGGGTAAAGCCGCTTCATCCAACCTTTCCTGCAGATAAGATTTCAAACTGGGAGGACATAGACACTCATGTTTCAGCAGGTGTTCTCAGTGAACCCAATAGAAGTGGTGAACTCTATGTGGTCAAGTCATCAATGGGCAACGGCGTGACCATTTATTTGACCCAGGGTGTGGAACCCATTCGCAAAAGCGTTTTTCAGGCCAACATACTCCTTGGGATGGTCACATCCGCATTTTTACTCATTGCAATCTATGTGGCCATGCGCATATCAAGGAATTTCACAAAGCCGATCCAGGACATGCAGGGACATGTAAACAAGCTCAGCCAGCTGGAATTTGACTCTGGCATCGAAGTGCATACAGGCGATGAACTTGAGGACCTGAATAAGGATATTGAAACCTTGTCAAAGGCACTGCAAAGTGCGCTTCAGACTTTGGAAGCACAGAACAGACAGCTGGAGAAGGATATAGAGTCCCAGCGCAAGTTCATATCCAATGCATCGCATGAACTGCGTACGCCACTGTCGCTTATAAAGGGATATGCGGATGAAATTGTCCAGGGATTTGTGCAGAGCCCTGAGCAGCAAAAGATTTATATTGAGTACATTGCTGAAGAATCTGTGAAAATGAAGCGACTTCTCAATGAAATCCTGGAGTTGTCCAGACTGGAAAGCGGTCGCCTTGAACTGGTGCCTTCAAAAAACAGTACAAAGGATTCTGTAGAAGCCTTTCTTGATAAGTATGCAGGATTTGTTGAAGAGAGCAATTTACATGTGGAGGTCGACCTGGAGCCTGGCATGGGCTGGTTTGACATGGTTCGCTTTGAACAGGTTCTTGCCAATTATATAAGCAACGCCGGCAAGTATTGTGACGCCAAGCGTTTGGTCAAAATCGACTCAAAGAGAATTGGAAAGAGCATTCGTATAACTGTAACCAACTCAGGTGGACCCATAACAGATGATGTTATGACCTATATTTGGGATGGATTCTATAAGGCCGATACATCCAGGTCTTATGATGAAAACAGTTATGGACTGGGACTCTCCATTGTAAAGGCAATTCAGGAAATCGCAGGACAGAAATTTGGGTGCTATAACAAAAATGGCTATGTGTCATTCTGGTTTGACGTTGAGGCTGCAGACGCATAAAATAGTATCTGTAAGTAATGAATCAATGTACAGACTAGGAGGCACATGACTTGAGCAAAGTAGATAAAATGTATATAGACAATATCATAGAGATCATGGAAGAAGGCAGCGATGATTTCGATGGAAATGTCCGGCCGGTCTATAAGGACGGCACGCCTTCACATACACGCTTCATTACCCAGAACTTTGAAAAGTACAATATCGCAAAGGGTGAGTTTCCAATCACCGGACTCAGATCGATTGGGTGGAAGTCGGGCATAAAGGAAATCTTCTGGATTTACCAGGACCAGTCCAACGCCCTCGAGATGCTCAAGGAAAAATACAACATCCATTGGTGGGATGAATGGGCAGTTGGCGACGGAAAGACCATTGGAATGCGCTACGGTGCCACTGTGAAAAAATATGACCTCATGCAGGGCCTTCTGGACGGAATCACGAATCAGCCCTACGGCAGAAGACATATCATCAGCCTATGGCAGGAAAATGACTTCAAGGAAACAGATGGACTCAATCCATGCGCCTTTATGACCATGTGGAGTGTCAGACCGGTGAAAAGTGCCGATGGTGAAACGGTAAGATACCTGGATATGACATTGGTACAGCGTTCCAATGATTATCTTGTGGCGGGTCACATCAATAAAATCCAGTATGTGGCTTTCATGATGATGGTTGCCAAGCACTGTGGACTTACGCCGGGGGTGTTTGCGCATTATACCCATAACCTTCATATCTATGACAGACATTTTGAACAGGCAAGGGAACTGATCAACCGGTTTGAGAACAATCCCGACCTGCCGCAGGCAAGACTTGTGCTTGATACGGATAAGACAAATTTCTTTGAGTTTACAATCGATGACTTCAGAATGGAAGCCTATAATCCCCTGAAGCCACAGCTAAAATTCGATCTTGGAATTTAGGAGGCATTATGTCTATAAATCTGATTGCCGCAATCGGTCTTCATAATGAAATTGGCCAGTCAAATGCACTCTTGTGCCATATAAGTCCCGACTTGAAATATTTCAACAAGATAACCGCGGGGCATATTCTAATTATGGGGAGAAAGACATTTCTTTCATTGCCAGGCGGACCGCTGAGAGGGCGGGAGAATATTGTCATTACCCGGCAGGATGATTTTGAACATGCGGGTGCCCTCGTAGCACGCAGCATTGATGAGAGCCTCAAAATAGCTGAGCGGTTGAACGGACAGGGTGAAAAGGAGATTTTCGTCATTGGTGGGGGTTCAATCTATGAACAGTTCATGCCTTTGGCAGAGAAGCTTTATATTACCCATATCTTTCAGGACTTCGACGCGAATGTCTATTTTCCAAAAATCTCACAGGAATGGGAGATTGAATCGATTCAGGCCCAGCGTGAGAATATTGAGCATATGCATCCCCATGTCTTTGCGGTGTATGCCCGAAAGAAAACCAGATCGTGATCCTATATGCCTAAGGCTATAACAAAAAGATACAAAAAGGACTTTGAACTGCAGACTCGAAAGAGATGCAACTCAAGGTCCTTTTTTCATGCGCAGTGAAAAAATAAGTTCATGTCCTATTCCACTTCCCGGAAGTGATCAAACAGCATGGTGTACTGTGCTCTTCCCTGAGATTTGGACCGGATGTCTGTGGCGTAACCAAACAGCTTTGAAAGCGGAATCATGGCACGTATCTTTTGTACTGCACCAAAAAGCTCCATGCCCTGCATGATGCCACTGCGCATATTGATGTCGCTGACAATGTCGCCCACATAGTCGTCGGGAACTGTGATCTCAACCTTGAAAATGGGTTCAAGAAGCTTGGATTTTCCGAGATCGAGTCCCTCCTTCACAGCGCGGGACGCTGCCGTGATGAAAGCGACTTCTGAGGAATCCATTTCATCGAAATCGGCTGAGGTGAGTTCTACATGGACATCCACCACCTCGTAGCCGCCAATGACACCGGATTCAAGTGCAGTCTTGAAGCCATCCATGCAGGCATGCAGAAAGTTTTTTGGGAGGCTGGCGCTCTTGATTGCAGTAGCATAGGTATTGCCAGTTCCACGGGGGTTGGGACGCATTTCAATGCCAATTCTAGCGTACATGTCGTGTCCAAAATTCTCCCGTGTGATTTCCGATGTCACATTTATAGGTCGGCTGATGGTCTCCTTAAATGAAACCTGAGGTCTTCCGACATTGGCACTGACGTGGAATTCACGTAGGAGTCTATCGACAATGACTTCCAGATGCAGTTCACCCATTCCTTGGATAATGGTTTGTCCAGTTTCAGGATGCGTGTAAGTCTTGAAGGTAGGATCTTCCTCTGCCAAGCGGTCGAGTGAAGTCAGGAGCTTATCGTGATCTCCGGGTGTTTTCGGTTCAATGGCCACGGATATGACCGGTGTCGGAAATTCCATGGATTCCAGAATGACGGGCGCATGCTGCGCGCACAGGGTATCACCAGTTGTTGTATATTTTAGTCCGATTGCAGCAGCGATATCGCCAGTATAGGCTGCCGGAATTTCAGTGCGTTTGTTGGCATGGACCTGAAGCAGCTTTGAAACCTTTTCCTTCTTTTCTTTTCCAGAATTGAAAACACTGCTGCCAGTGTTGAGTGTACCTGAATAAACTCTAAAGTAGGCAAGCTTTCCAACATAGGGATCTGTCATGATTTTGAATACGAGTGCTGAAAAGGGATCTTTGTCATTGGCGTGTCGCTGGGTTGTTTCGCCCCTTGGGTTGACGCCTTCAACGGGAGGAATATCCAGAGGCGAAGGCAGGTAGTCGATAACAGCGTCAAGTAGAGGCTGTATCCCCTTATTTTTGTAGGCTGCGCCGCAGAGTACAGGGACAGTTTGACACTTAAGTGTTGCCTGTCGTATCGCATTCGTAAGCATAAGCGTGGTGATTTCACGTTCTTCCAAATAAGCACGCATAAGATTGTCATCTGTGTCGGCCAGCGTTTCTATGAGCTGCAGGCGCGCGTCACGGGCAACTTCCATCATGTTTTCAGGAATTTCGGAAACAACTAGCGTTTCCCCATGGTCGCCTTCGTTGTAAAAGGCCTTCATGTGTACCAGCGAAATCATACCAGAGAAATCATTTTCTGAACCGATGGGTACTTGAATTGGGACAGCATTTGCACCCAGTCTGTCGCGCATCATATGGACAGCCTGATTGAAATTTGCTCCAACAATATCCATTTTGTTGACAAAGGCGATTCGAGGAATATGGTAGTGGTCTGCCTGATGCCAAACCGCTTCTGTTTGGGGTTCGACGCCGCCCTTCGCATCGAGAAGCACTACAGCACCATCCAGAATGCGAAGCGCACGCTCGACTTCTACGGTAAAATCCACATGGCCTGGGGTATCGATGATGTTCACACGCCGGTCTTCCCAGTAGCAGGTTGTGGCTGCGGAGGTGATGGTGATTCCCCGTTCCTGCTCCTGCTCCATCCAGTCCATGACCGCTGAACCGTCATGAACCTCACCGATTTTATGGGTGAGGCCCGTATAGAAAAGAATGCGTTCAGTTGTAGTGGTTTTTCCTGCATCGATATGAGCCATGATGCCGATGTTTCTTATGTTTTCAAGTGCGTGAGTTCTGCTCATATTCTATCTCCTTATCCAAGTATAGTTATTTTTACTCATTTACCCAGATTTAGGCATAAATATCTAGGGTCTATCATTTCCTAGCGCCTTTGAAACATGTTATGATACAATTCGAAATCCAGGGTGGAATTATTTTTGACGGAAAGTTGACGAAAAGGGTATATGCTCAATTTGCAGCTGCATTTCTGCACGAAAAGTAGTATCCTAGAAGAAGTGGTGTATTAAAATTTGAAGGGCGTATCAGTATAGGAGGAAGGCATGAATCGTGGTGTTTTAAGAAGATTGAAAAACATGGGAATGGATATGCGGCCTATTGCGTTCATCTCTTATGGGGTTTGTATCATCTTCATACTGCTTCCCCTTTTAAGTCTGGTTTTTTCAGGAGATATAGAGGGTCAGGTCTTGCGTAATACGGCCTTGGATGAAGCTTTAGCAGTGAGTGCGAAGTCGACCGTACTCATGATGCTTGCTGTGATTTTCCTGGGCACGCCAGCTGCCTATGCCTATGCCCGTGTACCTTTTAAAGGGAAAAGTATTGTAAATGTGGTCATGGACATCCCTTTGGTTCTTCCGCCTGCTGTTGCAGGCCTGCTCCTGCTTATGACCTTTGGAAGAAGGGGACTGGCGGGTGCAATGCTCTATGATTACGGGATTCAGCTGCCCTTCAGCCTGGCTGCGGTCATACTGGCACAGGTTTTTGTCGGACTGCCCATATACATAAAAACCGTTGCTGAGGGATTTACTGCGGTGGATGAACACCTGGAACTTACGGCGATGACGCTTGGCGACAGTCGTTTCAAGGCTTTTAGAAGGATAACCCTGCCGCTTTCATCAGGGAGCATATATACCGGTGCCATTATGGCCTGGGCACGTGGCCTGGCGGAGTTTGGCGCAACCATCATGTTTGCCGGAAACCTTAGAGGCAGAACGCAGACATTGCCGTTGGCAATTTATTCAGCCATGGAATCAGATATGGGTGTGGCGCTTGGCATTGCTCAAATCATGGTAGGGATATCAGTCGGATTGCTTCTGATTGTACATTTGGTTGTCAAAGGCAGGCGAGAATATGTTTAGCTGCAGGTTAGAAAAGAAAATTGGCATGCTTGAACTCAGCTGTGAACTCGAGGTGCCCTATGGAGAACTTTTGGTGGTTTTTGGACCTTCCGGATGCGGAAAAACCACGCTTATGAATCTGATTACGGGCATATTGCGTCCCGACGGGGGATGCATTCGAGTGGATGACAGAGTCCTATACAGTGGTGAGCGCAAGCTTGAAATGCCGATTAACCAGCGGCACATTGGTTATATTCAGCAGGGGGGCTACCTGTTTCCCCATATGTCTGTAAAGCGGAATATACTGTATGGTGTTCGCGGCAGACCCGAGCTGGAAGATGAAAAACTCTATCATGAACTGATTGAAACAATGGGCTTGAAAGCACATGAGAATACCTATCCCAAGGTGCTTTCAGGTGGTCAGCGCCAACGGGTTGCCATTGCCCGTGCCTTAATGATGCGACCAGCGCTTCTCCTATGGGATGAACCCTTTAGCGCACTGGATCATAACATCAGATCACAGATGCGTATCCTTGTAAGGCAGATTAAGGAAAGTTTTGAAACGCCCATGGTCTTTGTAACCCATGATATAGATGAAGCCCTGGAACTTGCAGATAGAATTGCGCTTATGGATGCTGGAAAGTTCATCCAGAAGTCATCCCCATCAGACTTGTTTTCGCAGTGTGTTTCTGAACGTGCCGCACAAATTATCGGTCTTGATAAAAAGACTGGAAGTGATGCAGCACTGGAATCACTTGCTGTATCACTTGAAGATCTAGGAAGTTCCATGGCAGCGAATAAGGTCATACAAGTCCTGAAGGACTCAGGCTTCAGCGTGCGGCGTACAGGAGATAGGGGGCTGTCCGTTTCTGAGGCGTGTCAACCAGAAGGCAAAGTTAAGACTAAAGATAAGGACACTATGGACAATCGCTAGCGATGTGCTGCGATGTTACATATTATAAGGAGATAAGATGATCAATAGACATTTAATGATACGATTTGGAGGTCTGCTTGTTATAATGCTGGCGGTGAGCCTTTTGAGTGCAGGGTGTGCTGCATCGCCTTCAGAGTCGGTGGAAAGTGAATCTTCAATTATGATATTTGCGGCAGCATCCATGACCGATGCTGTATCTGAAATCGTAGAGGCCTATCATGCGATTTATCCTGATGTTGAAATCCTGACAAATTATGCGGGATCGAAAACCCTGCGCAGTCAAATTGAGAACGGCGCAGATGCAGATATTTTTATTTCAG
The DNA here is from genome assembly GCA_963678925.1 of uncultured Acidaminobacter sp. Lineage (GTDB taxonomy): Bacteria > Bacillota > Clostridia > Peptostreptococcales > Acidaminobacteraceae. The sequence continues at coordinate 3,092,102 of OY787533.1, forward strand.
CAAATGAAAAGCATTACCAGGCCCTGCTCGAGGAAAATCTTGTAGAACCCGGTGAAAAAATTCTTGAGAATGCCATGGTGATTGCCGTTTCAAATGATAGTGATGCCGTGATTGACGACTTGGGAGATTTGAGCGGCCCTTGTCAACTGGTGCTTGCTGAAAGCGGTGTGCCTGCCGGAGACTACGCCCGCAGGATATTACAGAAGTATTCAGAGGCCAACACGGATACTTATTTCGAAGCGGCAATGTCCAATGTGGTTTCCGAAGAGAGCAATGTCAGACAGGTTCTGATGAAGGTTGCGCTTGGAGAAGCCGACGCTGCGCTTGTATACAGAACGGATGTTACAGATGCGGTTCGGGATAAGGTTCGGGTTATTGAAATCAGTGACGCCTATAATGTCATTGGTTCCTATTATATGGCTGTTCTTCCTGAAGCCAAAGAGGGGACCGGCTTATTGTATGACTTTATAAAGGGTGAAGCGGGAGATGCTGTGCTTGAAAAATATGGCTTCAAACCTGTCACTACAGAATAATAGAAATTCAATAGCGTTCAAAATCGATACCCATTTCATGCAGACTTGTGTGATGTGGGTATTTTTTTATTGTCTAAGATATTTCATTTCGTTAGAGAATCATGAAACTTACAAAATTAGTATTTCAAAGACTTAGGATGAATAAGTATACAAAGTGTAAAAAATTGCAAAAAATCAAAAAAGTCGTAATAGGAAATCGTTTTACCTTAAAAAAATCGAATATATCCAAAAAAGTTTAAAAAAACTCTTGAAATGAAAAAAATAGTATAGTATAGTTAGTGAAAATTATGAATAATAATACAACTGTATTATGGTGGAGGGGTTAAGATGAAAAAATGGTTTTCGATTTTAATGATGATGGTTTTGGCGATTTCCATGGTTGCCTGTGCGGCACCAGCTGAAGAAAAGGCGCCAGCAGAAGCACCGGCTGAAACTTCGACAGAGGCACCTGCTGAAGAACCAGCTAAAGAAGAAAAAATGGTAATTAGAGTAGGTCTTGATGACGCATACCCGCCTTTCGAGTATCATGACGAAGCAACAAATGACCTAATCGGTTTTGATATTGATTTTGGCGTTGCGCTTGCAGAGCAGATGAATGCTGAAATCGAGTATGTTCCAACAGCTTGGGACGGCATTTTCAATGGTGTGAACACTGGACAATACGACATGATCATTTCATGTGTAAGTATTACACCAGACCGTATGGAAGCATTCTCAATGACGCAGCCTTATCTGGCTAATGGTATTGTTATCGTATCTGCAGCGGACGGTACGGCAGCGACAAGCATTGAAGAGCTGGCTGGTAAAAAAGTAGGTGTTCAGCTTGAGACAACTGCGGACATCGCAGCTAAGAAATTTATCGCTGATGGCTATGATCTATCCCTGTCACAGTTTGACACTGTAATGGAAGCTTTTGCAGCACTTAAGGGCGGTTCAATCGAATACATTATGGTTGACAGTTCAGTAGGCGGTTTCTACATTGCCAATGATCCTGAATCGTTTGTAATCACTTCAGGTCTTCTTTCAAACGAGCCGATTGGTATTTGTATGGCGAAAGAGAACACTGAGCTTGCAGCTTCAGTCGATGAAGCGATCGCGGCACTTCAGGCTTCTGGCAAAATGACAGAAATCTCTAAGAAGTGGTTCTCAGAAGATTTTGCAACAGGTATTGACGCAGAAATCAAGGTTATCGAATAATAAAGCACGAAAATACGGCACTCCAAGAGTGGTATTGCTAAGTTGGATGACCTGTCATCAAGATGGGTCATCTTTTCGTTGATAAATCCACAGTAAACAGACAGAGTATGGTAAGGGGAATTGACTATGTTAAACCCGGTTCAAATACAGGCAATATTAAAGGGAACAGGATACACAATAGCGATAGCTACAGTAGCGATTCTAATCGGTATCGTTTTGGGCATGCTGGTGGCTGTTGGCAGGATTTCTAAGAATAAGGTGATTGGAAAAATCACTTGGATTTATGTATGGTTTTTCAGGGGCACACCGCTTCTGCTTCAGCTTTTTATGATTTTTTACGCAATGCCGCTTATTATGAAGGATGTATTTGGAAGACCATTTCCAATTGATCCCTTAATGGCTTGTTTCGTTGCCTTTGCACTAAACTCGACGGCTTATCTGGCTGAGTTCTTCAGAGCGGGCATTGAATCTATTGACAAGGGACAGCTTGAAGCGTCAAAAGCCTTGGGCATGAGTTATAAGCAGTCTATGTTCCATATTATAATTCCCCAGTCCTTTAAACGTCTGCTTCCATCTGTCGGCAATGAGTTCATCATGCTGATCAAGGATACATCCCTTGCTTCGACAGTGGCGATATCAGACCTTCTCAGAACGACAAAAACAATGAGCAGTTCGTCTGGAAAATGGATTTATTATGTCTATGCGGCTGCTATTTATCTGGTTCTGACGACATTTATACAAATAGGTTTTGAGAAGCTTGAGAAGAAGGTGGGCGCTTATGAGTAATACATCAAAAAAAGAAATGGTAAGAGTTGAAAATGTCCACAAGTATTTTGGAAATCTCGAAGTGCTCAAAGGCATCAACTTTGCAGTCAAGGAAAATGAAGTGGTCTGTGTACTGGGTGCGAGCGGCTCGGGAAAGTCTACCCTGTTGAGATGCTTGAACCACTTGGAGCGCATTACATCTGGAGAAGTCTATATTGATGGAGAACTTGTTGACAAGAGGGAAAACGACAAGGATCTGATCCATGTGAGTCCTGAACATTCTCAGGCACTTTGCATGGAACTAGGTATGGTATTTCAGAGATTTAATCTTTTTCCGCACCTGACGGCGCTCGAAAATGTCATGAAGGCGCCCATGCTTGTGAGAAGCGTGCCGGAAGAGGATGCGCGCAAAGAGGCAAAAGAGCTGCTTCAAGCAGTTGGGCTTGCTGACAAGGCCCAGGAGTATCCTTCAAGACTTTCGGGTGGTCAGCAGCAGCGTGTGGCAATTGCACGTGCGCTTGCAATGAAGCCTAAGATCATGCTCTTCGACGAGCCGACATCTGCGCTCGATCCTGAGCTTGTAGGTGAGGTTCTAGCAGTTATGAAGAAGCTGGCTAAAGACGGCATGACCATGATTGTTGTAACCCATGAGGTGGGCTTTGCACGTGAAGTAAGTGACCGTGTCGTTTTTATGGATGCAGGCGTAATCTGCGAAGAGGGGCCGGCGTCTCAGGTTATTGACAATCCAAAAGAAGAAAGAACAAAATCATTCTTCAGCAAAATTCTTTAGAAAACTTGTAGAATTTGAAAACACTAGCTTTCAGACTTTGTGTTTCAAAAATTTTCAATTGATTCTTGAAAATTCGACAAAATTCGCATATACTTTGTTTAGAGATTGTTGAGATTGGGTATACACTTATATTCAAATTCGAGCAGTAACGACGAAGCACTAGATGCAGCTTAAATACAGCAGAGATTACAGCATTATTCATACTATACACAGTAGTGGTTGCAGCATCCAATTTCAGCGATTGATATCAGATAATCATAAAAGAAAGACTTATAAAACCCGTTCCCTTGGAACGGGTTTACTTTTCGTGAAAGACAAAGGACAGCAGAGGGAAAAAAGGGAAGGCGGGGGATCCGTGCGCGCACGAATACCCCCCTTCCCTTTTTTGCCCGCCTATTGGACGCGTCTCGCGACAAGAGCAATCGAAAATCGTTTGGTCCATAGGAAAACAAAGGGAAAGTTACCATAATGACTTGTAGACAACCAATGTGTGAGGGGCGATTCAAAAGTCACGCAGCAATTGCAATTTCACATGTGAAATAAACCATGAAGCTGCTACTTTGAAGTTACTTGGGGTATGTATACGGTATATGTATTTCAAGAAGCAAATGTACAGGCTCCAACAAGGGCTGTAGTTAGGAGTGAGTTTATGAAACACCGTGTGTGGTCACTCAGGACAGCGGTTATGCTCCCCATAGTAATCATTACATTTTTAGTTCTTATAGTGTCTGTATACTTCAGCGCGCGTGATTACGATTTTTTGGCCAAAGAACAAGGCTCAAAAATTCTTGATGCGCTCTATGAAAACACGGAAATGCGTCTGAGCACCCTGCTTATGGATTCCCAGGATGTCAACAGCTTCTATGAGTATTATATTGCCAATACAGGTATGTACGACTACGATACCATGTATGATATTGAACGGTTCACACTGGAGTTTATGAAGCAGGCACAGGCAGACACACCGCAGATCAGTGCTATGAGCTATGGTGATGAAAAAGGAAATTTCGCAGGTTACAGGCACAATGATGATCAGTCCTATGGTCTGATGCTGAAGGATACAAGAACGGACTTCAACTTGAACATTTACGCGGGCGAAAATCAGAAATCAGAACTGCTGGCATCCTTTGAAGAGTACGACCCGACAACGCGGCCTTGGTATGCCCCTGTAAAGAAAAACAGACAAGTTCAATGGTCTGAGGTTTATGTGAACTACGATGAAAAGATGGAGCTCACCATTACATCCCTAGTCCCTGTTTTTGACAAGTTCAATGTCTTCAGAGGCGTTGCGGGTGCAGATGTGAAGCTCAATATGATCAATGATTTCCTGCTCGATGAAGAAATGAAAGGTAATGGTGTCATCTATATAGTAGACAGTGATTTTAACATCATAGCCCACTCCATCGATGCGGATTATGTAAAGATCATGGAGACTGACCCGCCAACAGCTGTCATGCTGCCGGCCTATGAAGCGGAAAATCAAATGATTCAAATGTCTGCAAAGCATATTCAGGAAAAAGAGACAGCAAGCGGCGAGGTTGAACAGATTATGATTGACAACGCACGCTATTTTTCCATGTATTCACCTCTCAAGAGCCCGGCGGCACTTAACTGGAGCATTGTGGCAGTCATCCCTGAATCGGACCTGATGGGTGCGGTTAAGCACAGACAGGACACAACCTTTCAGTTTACGGCAGTCATACTTGTCTTCAGTATGTTTCTGGCCATGTATGCCCTCTCAAGGGTGACAAAACCTATTCTTGAGAGCTCCGAAGCGGCACTGAAGCTTTCTGGAGGTGACTTCGACACCAAGCTGGAAATCGGTAACGTGCAGCTCTTTGAAACGCGGGAACTTGTCATGGCCTTCAACAATATGGCCGAAAAGCTGCAAAGCTCTTTTACCAAGCTCCAGGAGAGTGAGGAAAAGTACCGTACACTTATTGAAAATGTCGACAATATGATTTACAGCATTTCCACAGATGGAAAATTCATTTCCATGAACAACAGCTTTGCAAGTGCTATGCCTTACAGTAAAGATTACATGATTGGAAAGCCTTACGAAATCATCATTGAAGACCATAAGATGCGCAGAATATGTGATGAGAGTTTTAACAATGTCCTTAAAACGAATACAAAACAGGATTTCCAATACGAGTATTTGGATTTGAGTGGAGATCGGAAAATTCAGAGTGTCAAGCTGGTGCCTCAGTTCGATGAGAATGGGAACCTGGCCTCGATTCTCGGTGCCAGCACGGATATTACGGACCTCGTACTTGCCCAGGAACGTATTCAGAGTCTGCTGAAAGCTGAGAAACAGGAGCTTGAGAGTATGGTCAGGGAAAGAACTGAAGAACTTGAAGCGACAATGCAGGAGCTTATCGACCGTGAACGTCTGGCGTCCCTTGGAAGCCTCGTGGCAGGCATTGCCCATGAAGTCAATACACCACTGGGCGTTGCTGTAACTGCAGGTTCCTATATGGATAAAATCAATACAACCATGTTTAAGAAGCTGCGGGAAGGAAAGCTTTCTAAAAAAGATCTTACAGAATATATGAAGAGTATCGATGAAAGTGCTGAAATCATCAATACAAACTTGGGAAGGGCGTCTGAACTCATCCGAAGCTTCAAAGAGATTTCTGTAAATCAGAGTGTTGAGAACATTACGGATTTCAAGGTGGCTGACACAATTCACGATGTGCTTCTTGCCTTGAAGCACGAATATAAAAATACCAAGCACACATTTGAAATTGACTGTGACGAGGCACTTCAAATCAGAAGTTACCCGGGGGCCTTATCTCAAATACTCACGAATCTGATTATGAATTCACTCATCCATGGTTTTGAACAGGTTGAAGAGGGGCATATTCATATAAGAGCCTACCGCGAAGATGACACCTTCATATTTGATTATTGGGATGACGGCGCAGGGATTTCAGATGAAAACCTGTCACGGATTTTTGACCCCTTCTTTACGACGAATCGGAAACGTGGTGGCAGTGGCCTTGGGTTGAATATCGTGTATAACATAGTGACAGGAAAACTTAATGGCAAAATTCAATGTATCAGTGAAGAGGGCAAGGGCACAAGTTTTGTCATCAGAACACCGCTTGAAAAGTAGGTGGACATAGATGAGGATAATTTGTCAGGACCCATATCATATTAGAGGTGATCACATGGAGAAATGGGACGCAGATGATTTTGAACTGGATTTTTTGAATGAAGATGATGATGAAGAACAAAGCATGAATAGGGGAACCTATAAGGTTGTCATTGCCGATGACGATGAAGAAATTCATAAAGTGACCAAAATGATTCTCAGGGACTTTGATTTTGAAGGGAAGAAACTGGAGTTCTTTGACACTTACTCCGGTAAGGAAACCATTGAAATTCTTGAGCAGCATCCCGACACGGCAATACTGTTTCTGGATGTGGTTATGGAAAGTAGTCATGCTGGACTTGAAGTCGTTGAGCATCTCAGGCATGTTCTCAAGAATGGGATGACACGCATTGTCCTTAGAACCGGTCAACCGGGTGAAGCGCCAGAGGAGCAGATCATTCGAGACTTTGACATCAACGACTACCGCCTAAAGACGGAGCTGACGGTCAAGAGACTGAATACGACTCTCTACTCAGCCCTTCGAAACTTCAGGGATCTCAACAAACTCGAGAAGCACAGAAGTGGTCTGGAAAAGATTATAAAATCAAGTGCCAGACTCTTTGAGCATAATTCCCTGAAGGACTTTCTAACCAGTATTCTTGACGAGCTCTCCAATCTGCATACAGACCAACCTGATATGGTCTACATTAGAAACAGCGACAAGACGGCTGATGGCTTTGTAACTATGGAGAAGAAAAATAAGAATATCATCGTGGCCGCTACAGGAAAATATGAAAATTATATTGATCAGGAGGTCGAATCCATTCCGGATTTAAACTTCCTGCATGAGTGGATGCGCAGCGACAAGGAAAACGACAAAATTGTGGATCGTATAGATAAGGGTGTGGTAATACAAAGCAGTGGAAACAGCAATTTGAGCAACTTCATCTTTATTGAGGGTGACAAGATGGGCCTTGATATGGAACTGATTCAGCTCTTTCTTTCCAATTACTCCATTGCTCTGGATAACTATATCCTGAACAATATGATCAATACGACACAGAAGGAAATCGTCTTTGCCCTTGGTGAAATTGTAGACAGTCATCATGAGGAAACCGGAAGCCATGTCAAGCGCATGTCGGAAATGATGTATCAGTTTGCCCTCTGCAATCATTTTTCCTATACAGAGGCGGAGATGATTCGGGTTGCAAGCACCATGCATGACCTTGGAAAAATCGCCATACCGGATAAAATACTCAAAAAGCCTGGCAGTCTTGATGAAGAGGAGTTCGATACCATCAAGACCCACACTCTGCATGGCTATAAAATTCTTAACAGCTCGGATCTTGAGGTGCTCAAGATGGCAGCTGAAATCGCACTCAATCACCATGAAAAGTATGATGGAAGCGGGTATCCGAGTGGGAAGAAAGACCGCGAAATTCCGCTGAGTGCCAGAATGCTTGCCATTATTGATGTGTTTGATGCCATGACGCATAGGCGGGTTTACAAAGAAGCCTGTTCAGTTGAAGAATCCTTGGATTATATAAAAGCACAGAGCGGCCGCCATTTCGATCCCAATATGGTAAGTGTTTTTCTGGAGAATTTGGCAGTGATTGTTGGTGATGACCAAGTGTGCAGTGCAAGTGTATAAAAACATGTATCCTAAATGCATTCTGAATGATAAAATAGTATCGTTCAGAATGTTTTTTTGTTCATAAAACCATAACATTTGGTTTATATAATAAACTGTCATCGTGCTAAAAACATGTAGAATATCGGATGAAAATCTCAAATTTACAAGAGAGGTATAGGGCTATGCAGAATCAGTTGAAAAAATGGGTGCCTTGGGGCATTGCATTCATTATAGTGATGACAGCAGTAATGGTACAAAATGCGGCAATAGACGCAAGTGAAGTCTATATGGGAGATGTATATCTTGGAACGACTGCAGATACGGACGCGATTGACGCCTACTATGAAGCGCTGCGAGCGGATATTTCTGCAAGTGGCTATTATGAGACACAATTTGAAAGTGTCCTTCGCTTTGAGGCTGTAAAATGCAAGGAAGACGCATTGACGCAGACTGCCGATCTGAACAAGCTAATCGAAGACCACATGGCGTATGCTACCTACGGGTATGCCCTGTATGTGGATGGTGAGGAATTTGTCGCCTTCAGAACTCAGGCCGATGCAGATGCATTTCTAAAGCGGGTTAAGAATCTGTACGTAGACTCAGCGGAGAACGCCGAGTTTTATGAAAATGTAGCCGTTGAAAGAGTGCAGGTCCTTCCAAAGGAAGTTGAAACCGTTGACTTTGCCATTGAAAAGGTGCTTGGTGGAAAAGAGGAGCTGGAAACCTACGTTGTTGAAAAAGGGGATACAACTTGGGATATCGCAAATCGTTTCGGTTTGAGTGTGGAAGAGCTTGCAGGGGCAAACGGCGAGGTGGATCTGACGCGACTTCAGATTGGACAGACAATCAGTCTGAATACACCAAAGCCATGGTTCCAAGTGGTTACAACCGAAACGGTGGAGGAAGAGCAGCCTATAATCGGAACAACATACTATGAAAAGAACGCTGACATGTATGTGGGCGAACAGAAAATAAAGACGCAGGGCAAGGATGGTCTTAAAAATGTCGTGATTGAAAAGACATACATCAATGGGCGACTGGAGCAGGAGCAGGTGGTTTCGGAAGAGGTGGTTGTAGAACCGGTTCATACCGTTATGCTGACTGGTTCAAAATGGAGAGAGGTGGCCGCTTCAGGAGAGTTTGTAAATCCAGCGAGCGGTGTCTTGACTTCACGTTTTGGTACACGCTGGGGCCGCATGCACGAAGGCATTGATATTGGCGCACCTACTGGAACGCCAATCAAGGCTGCTGATGCCGGTGTCGTAACGGCAGCGCGCTACATCACCGGCTATGGCTATACGGTGATTTTGGATCATGGAAATGGCATCAACACCTTATATGGACATGCAAGTGCCCTTCTTGTAGAAGTTGGTCAGACTGTCGAAAAGAATGAAACAATTGCCCGAGTTGGAACGTCAGGCTCAACGACGGGTTCATGTCTGCATTTTGAGGTGCGACTGAATGGAGAGCCGATTGATCCCCTGCCTTATGTAAATTATGAATAATGAAAGACAAACCAGCAGGAGGGCAGGAAGGTAAAAGCTCGTCTGCTGGTTTTTTATGGAAAAAACATTTGAAACCAACACAGAAAGAGGCGTTTGACATGACCAAGAAAATGGAAGACAAACACGTGAATGGCCTGAGTGTCGAAAAGGTCAGCGAAATCGACAAGCTGTCATATCTCAATACATTTCACATTGAATACAAAACCAAGTCTGGCAAGGATAGAGTCTGGGAACTGGTTTCGCGGCAGAGTAAGAGCCGGCTTGAAAATGAAATCTTCAGTGGCCAGTCCTATACGGACGGGGCTATGATTTTTGCGACCGATGAGACCGGTGAAAAAGTGGTTATTCTCCGCGAGTTCAGAGTTAGCGCAGGACAGTATGTATATATGTTCCCGGCAGGTCTGATCGAGGAGGGTGAATCGATTGAAAAGGCAAGTGTTCGGGAGTTCAAGGAGGAAACGGGGATGACGCTCATGCCAGAGTATGTTGAGCGTGAACGCTATGTCTCAGTGGGTATTATCAATGAGAGGGTAAATATCGTTTACGGAAAGTTCATGGGTCTCCCTTCAAAAGCTTTTCAGGAGGACAATGAAGACGCTGAAATTCTTATAATAGGGAAATCGGAGGCCCGTAATATTCTCAACAATGAAGAGGTATCCATAAGAACGGCTATGCTATTGCAGAGTTATTTCAAAATCCATCCTTATTTTGACCGGTAAAGTGTAAATGAATCTGTCAGCAAAGCGCATTATTTGACAGGTAAGATGTTCCTTGAACTGATAATATCTATTTAGAGGGAGAGCTTATGAATTGGATTGCTGCTTTAAACAACGCACTGGACTACATCGAGGAAAACTTGACATCTGACTTGTGCTTCGATGAAATAGCCAACGTTCTACGGCCCTAGAGACATTTGGAGAAGAGGCCATAAGGGTGACCATCCCTGCAAGCAAATGGGCCGTCTTTGCTGGTGTTGGAGAAATGCCAACGGCTATTCAGGAAACGTGGAAGCAGATTTACCATGAGTGGTTTCCTGCAACATCCTATGAGCATGCCGGAACTGCTGAGCTGGAGATATATCCGGCCGACTGTGAAACCGATGAAGGCATGCGCTATGAAGTGTGGATTCCCATCATTGAAGGACAAAAGTAAAAAGCATAGGTAAACCTTAAGAGAAGGCTCTGAGGTCCAGTTTGAGCAATGAAACTGGATTTCAGAGTTTTTCTATATTAAAATGATAGGTGAAGGTGGTGGCGGTGTGAATGCATTAGATCTAGGAACGATAATGAAGAATACCCCCAAGCGAAATGGGGATGACAAGCCTGTTGGAAGATTTGCACCCAGCCCAACAGGTTATATACATTTGGGAAATGTATGGGCAGCCTTGCTTGCCTGGCTGCCCATAAGACAAAAATCCGGAACCATGATACTCCGTATTGAGGACCTCGACCCAGATCGGTCCAAGCCTGAATATGTCGAGCGACTTGTCCGTGATATGAAATGGCTGGGACTGGATTGGGATGAGGATCCGTGGACAGGCGGTGCATTTGGTCCTTATTCTCAAAGCGACAGAAGGGAAATCTATGAGGCGGCACTTGATGCCCTCAAAGACCGCGGGAAGGTATATCCATGCTTCTGTACCCGAAAAGAGCTTAGAGAAGCCAGCGCACCCCATGAGGAAGACGGTGTCTTCATTTATAACGGGAAATGCAGGCGTCTTTCCGGTGACGTGAGACGTGAGCGCCTGGAGGCTGGAGATCGACATGCATGGCGGCTCGAGGTGCCTGACCGGGAGTACGGCTTTCATGACTTGAATTATGGGGCCTACATGCAGAATATGGCCAGAGACTGCGGTGATTTTCTCCTGACGCGGACAGATGGGGTACATGCGTATCAGCTGGCGGTCGTTGTCGATGATGGCCTTATGGGTGTTGATATGGTTGTACGGGGCTCAGACCTTATGGACTCAACCCCGCGGCAGATTTATTTGCATGAGCTTTTAGGGTTTGATATTCCAAGCTTTGGACACGTGCCTCTCCTAAAGGGTGAGAATGCAGCACGCTTGTCAAAACGACACAAGTCACTCGATCTGGAAACACTTAGAAATGCCGGCTGGACCGCTGAGGAGATTCTAGGACTTCTTGCGGCAAAAGCAGGGCTCATTGAAAGGTTTGAGCCCGTTAAAGCAAGGGAACTTATCGATGTATTCAGTTGGACCAATCTGCCCAAGACGGATATTTCAATTCTAGACAGCGAGCTCATAAAACCCTGATTGGCACTTTGTTATGTTGTCAGGATACGCTATAATAGACCAAGTGTAATAAAGAACGATTAAGGAGCCATAAATGCGCAGTATAAAAAAAGGGGCTAAAGTTGGAGTCGCCTTGAGTGGCGGCGTTGATAGCACAGCTGCAGCCATAAGGTTAATGGATGAAGGCTATGAATGCTTCGGTATTACCATGTACCTTTTTGACTTATATGATGAAAGGGGTCGTCTTGGACCGCCTGAATTTTTAGAGGAAGCCAGACGTGTTGCAGACGAACTGGGCATAGAGCATCATATTGTGGACCTGAGAGGGTATTTCAAAGACAAGGTCATAGATGCCTTTGCCAAGAGTTATCTGGCTGGAGAGACACCGAATCCATGCGTCCTCTGCAATAAGGCGGTGAAGTATGGAAAGTTGCTTGATGAAGCCTTGAGACTGGGTGCAGATTATATGGCGACCGGTCACTATGCCCGCGTCATTGAAAATGAAGAGACGGGTTGTTTGGAGCTGCATAAGGGCTGTGCCGACAGAAAGGATCAGGCTTATGTAATGTATGGTCTTTCCCAGCGTCAGCTAGATCGGATTCTTTTTCCAAACGGCACCTATACGACCAAGCAGGTCGTCAGGGATCTTGTCGCCGGGCGCGGTATTTTCACAGCAGAGAAAAAAGATTCCATGGGAATCTGTTTTGCACCAGATGGCAGATACGATACAGTGATTGATGCCTTATATCCGGGTCAAATACGGCCGGGAAAATTTGTGGACATCCAGGGCAGAACGCTCGGAACCCATAGGGGACATGTCCACTATACCATTGGTCAAAAAAGAGGCCTTGGTATCGATAGTGAAGCGCCACTGTTCGTGACGGCAATTTGTCCCAAGAAAAATGAAATTGTCCTTGGAAGGGATGCAGATACTTACGCAGAGCGCATTATCATAGACGATGTCCATGTGATTTGTGACAGCGATGCGCCGATTGAAGGCTTGGTTCAGCTCAAAATGTTCAACTGGGGACTGGTGCTGGAAGCCAATGCGCATGTTCTTGAAGATGGACGTATGGAACTTGTGTTTTTAAAGCCTGAAAGAGCGCCTGTTACAGGCCAGCATGCGGTTATATATGAAGGCCAGCGGATTCTGGGCGGCGGTAAGATTGTTAAGGTAATCAAGTAAGATGAGGAGGGACACATGTCCATTGAATCAAAGAAACTGATTTTCTCGTTTGATATAGAGTCCGATGGTCTATATGGAGAAGGATTTGCTGTAGGAGCCGTGATAATTGACGTTGAAACGGGTAGAATTATAAATGAGTTTTCAGGATGTGTTGAAAGCTATAAGGTCACAGATAAATTTACCAAGGAAAATATTGTGAAGTACCTGAAGGAAATGCCGAGATATGGATCGGTTCAGGCGCTTCGTGAAGCATTTTGGCAGTTCTATATGAAGTACAGGACCGGTGAAGAGCGTCAGAATCGCGAGATTGTTTTTCTGGCAGATAACTGTGCACCTGTGGAAGCAAGATTCCTTCGAGACTGTGTGTTGGACGACCATCGAAATCGAAAATTCCAAGCACCATTTCCCCTGATTGACCTGGCAACAGTTCTCTTTATGAAAGGCTACGAAAACCATTTGAACAGGCGTGCATTCAGCAACTGTCCAGGAAGAAAGCACCATCCACTGGACGACGCAGCAGCAAGTGGGTTGACATTTTGGAAACTGGTGTATGCAGCTAATGCCTAGGCTGGAAAGATAAGCCTTGCAACATGTCTCTTTAAAGGTTTTCATGACAGTACTGGAGTGTGTGAATTATGGACAAAAAATTCAGCGTCTTATTCAAAGATATTCGCTATGACAACTTACAATTGGAAAACAGACCTTGGAGACCCGCGCTTGCATATACTATTTTTGGCGTATTGTGGATTGTATTTTCTGACAAAATTCTTTCTCTGCTTGTGACGGACATTGAGACCTATGGACGCATGCAGACTTATAAAGGATGGTTTTATGTGCTTGTAACCGGACTTTTGCTGTATGTGTTGGTCAAGCTGGATAACCGCAGATTATTTGAAATGACACGGCTCATCGCGAAAAAGAATGAAGATCTGGTGTCCTTTTCGGAGGAGCTTATCGCTATGGAGGAAGAGCTTGAGAAGAAACTGCATGAGCTTAACGCCATAACAACGGATCTTAAGCACCAGAGCGAGTTTAATGACGAACTGTTTAACTCGAGCAATACAGCCATATGGGTATATAAGTTCTCAGGTGAAAATGTGAACTGCAACAGGTTCTGTACTGAAAAACTGGGATGGAAACCCAATGAGAAAGATGTGTACTGGGCAAATTATCTCAGTGACAAAGATGAAGTGGAGCTTGAGGACATCTTGAATACCGTTTCGGATTTCGGTGCTGTTATTGGCATGGAACTGGAATTTCAAGGCATTGATGGAGAAAGCATGATTCTGCTGTGCAATATGACGAAAATCGTCGATCCGGCTACAAAGGAAGTTGTTATCGTATCCTTCGGTACGGATATCACGACTGAAAGGATGAACGAAAAGCGTCTTTTGGAACTTGCGACAACGGATCCTCTTACGAAGCTTACAAACAGAGCGGCATTCATGAATGATGTCATCGGGTATTTTGAATCTGGAAAACGAATTGCCTTCTTTCTGATTGGACTGGATAACTTCAAATATTTGAATGATCTATACGGTCATAGCTATGGGGATGCACTTCTGGTCAAGCTTTCAGAAGCCTTGAAATCGAACTTTGGAGAGGCCTGCATTTACCGGTGGAGCGGTGACGAGTTTCTTGTCATGCGAGAAGCAAAGAGTGACCAGGATGTTGATGATATGGCACGGGACATTTTGGCCCTTGCAAAAAAGAAGTGGGAAATCCGGGACATCATATACAGATCCTCGGCCAGTGTCGGTGTTGTTCTATATCCGGATAATGGAGCTGATCCCAAGCAGATTGTTGCCAATCTTGATTTGGCACTGAGTTACGCGAAACGCAGTGGAAAAGGCCAGTATCAGTATGTGACGGACAAGTTTGTAGAGGCTTTGCAGTACGAGGCGACAATGGAAAAGGCACTTAAGGAAGCCATTGCCGACAACCGGCTCAAGCTGGTTGGTCAGCCAATCGTCAATATGCTTACCGGTGAACTTGAATCCGTGGAAATACTGCTGAGATGGCCAAATAATCCACTTTCTGAAAACAATATTGGAAAGGTCATCAGTTTGGCTGAAAAAACAGGGCTCATTATTTCCGTTGACAAGTGGGTCATTGAAGATACCTTCAAGACCATGAAAGAGTATGCAGAACAGATGAAATCCCTGAAGTTTGCGGTGAATATTTCTGTGCAGTCCTTTCATTCAAGAGGCTTTATAGATTTTCTGCAAAGTCGCCTGCAACTCTATAAAATCGACCCTAAGCAGGTTGAACTAGAGATCACAGAGTATTCTTTAGTCAAGGATATTGACAAGTCCCTAGAGATTATAGACCAGATTAAGGCGCTGGGGGTTGGTATTGCGCTTGACGACTTTGGAACCAAGTTTTCCTCACTGAACTATTTGAGCAAACTGCCTTTTGATGTGCTGAAAATCGATAAATCCTACATCGATCAGATTATCAATGAACCTAAGGACAAGGCCATTGTAAAGAGTCTGGTCAATTTATCCAAGGATCTTGGGTTAAGCACCATTGTTGAGGGCATTGAAATTATGGAACAGCGAGACATGGTTGTTGAAATGGGTTGTGTGTATGGACAGGGCTATCTCTTTTCAAAACCAAAGCCCATAGAGTCAATTTTTACCGAATTCAATATTTAGTGCATAGGTGTTCGTTAAAACAGATGCATGAAGAAACGCCCGTCTATCGGCTATGCCGATGACGGGCGTTTTATTTTTGCTGCCGCTTGTCATTTTTAACCTGAACTATGATCTCACAAAAGATTTCCAGTCCACGTATTTTTCAAGTGTAGCGACGATGCGCTCAAGCCCTGCACGGTCCTCTTCGTCGAATCGACCGATTGTGGGACTGTCAATATCAAGTACGGCAAGGACTTCTCCGTCTATGACGATCGGAAGTACAATTTCAGAATTGGAAGCGCTGTCGCAGGCGATGTGCCCCGGAAAAGCGTGCACATCCTTAACAAGCTGAATTTCCTTGGTCATTGCAGCTGTGCCGCAAACACCTTTGCCTACCTCTATGTTGACACAAGCCGGTTTTCCTTGAAAAGGGCCAAGTACAAGCTTGCCGCTGGTCATGATATAAAAGCCGACCCAGTTGATGTCATCAAGCAGCAGGTTTAGAAGTGCGGAAGCATTGGAGAGATTTGCAAGCCAGTTTTCCTCATCTCCAATGAGGCCTGTCAGCTTGATATTCATGAACTTGTAGAGTTTTTCCTTCGTGTCGAATTGGATCTTATCAATTTGTTTCATTCCGAGACTCCTTCTTTTTCATCTTTGAACATTTCAAATAAGTTCCATGGTTCAGCATTTGGCGGCGCGTCAAAGAGACTGACACGCTCCTTTGTAAAAGGGTGGATAAAATCGAGTCGGTATGACCAGAGTGCAATTTGGGTCCAGTTGCGTTTTCTGCGCGCGTTTGGATGGTATTTTGCATCGCCCCAGAGTGGCATGTCAGCAGAAGACATTTGCACACGAATCTGATGATGGCGTCCAGTGTGGAGGGTGATTTCCATAAGTGACAGGACCTCGCGTCTTAGGGCTATGCTCTCAAGGCATGTGTAATCTAGACGCGCCTCCTTGGCGCCGTCGTTGTTGGCATGAACCGCTACGCTGACATTCTGGCCAGCCTTCTTTTTCAGGTGGTGTATCAGTTGGTCATGGTCCTTGGGCTGCTTCCCATCGGTGACACAGATATACTTTTTATCAATATCGTGTGCACTTATGATTTTGGAGAAGGCCCCGGCTGCTTCGACGCTTTTTGCATAGACAATAATGCCGCCAACAGGTCTGTCGAGTCTGTGAACAACAAAAAGCGCGGTTCTTTTGCCATCGCGGCTTGAAACATAATCAGCCGCAGTGGTACATAGGTCCTTATCACCGGTCTGGTCTTTTTGACTGGGTACGCCCTGTGGTTTTGATAGAACTATAAAATGTGTATCTTCAAATAGTATTTTCATTGTAATCCTTTACTCAAAATAAGCATATATGTCCGTCTGGACTTGACTCACCTTAAGTATACACGGTTTCAGAAGCCGTTGAAAGAGAAGCCCTGCCCCTCAAGCTGGAAATTGTTTTCTGATTCATACAATTTATTCAAAGCGTGCGTTAACGTTTTTTTTAGCTGGGTATAAAACTAACAAACCAATAGCTGAGAGGGGGAAGGACGATGTCAGTACATTTCTTCTATAACTATCGTGATGAACTTGTTAAAAAGCTTAAGGAACATTATTCTGAAGATGTTCGTGACTGGAAAAAACTTCAGGCTGAAGCACGTCAGATTGACGAGGCTGAAGACATGGTCAAAAAATATTTCAGAGCACTGGAAAAAGAGCTTGAGGATGTGATTGAGGCTTCGAAAGAAGAAATCGGTCTATCGGTCAAGGAGGATGTCATTGAATTCAGGATTAAACGCAATTTTGTCCGATTCAAAAGACAGGAAAGAGCGATGCAAGTGAAGGTTGGATACTATGTCAGCGAAAATGACATGGTGGAAACAGCAATTCTCGGTTATGTGGTTCCAGGCGATAAACGTGCTGTACTTAAGAAAGTCGGTAAAATCCACGATGGAAGCACATTCGATGACAACACACTCAATTACTATTTGCGCAAGGCATTCAGTGATTGGCTTGAACACCTCGATGAATCCCATGAGGAAATTGTATAAAACAGATTGTTTGCATATGAAAGGAGCTGTTCCGGCAGCTCCTTTTTATCGTGTTTTTATGCCTTGCGATCCATGAACAGGCCCTGATACCATGCCAGTTGGTCTTCGTCCAGCGTCGTAGGTGGTTGAATGGCCTTGAGGCTGTGATAAAAATCAAAGAGTTTTTTGAGAAAGCCATCACGCTGTGTCAAAAAATCGAAATACTGGGGATTGAGTCGGAAGTTTTCTCTGATTTTTCTATGCTTTATCTTGAGCCTTCCATCGGGTTCAAGAATGACAGGCAGTTTGAGCAGCTTTTCCTCATAAAGGGAAAGGAATGCCGTGAGGGATTTGCTGTGGTGGGTTTCGAAAATCCTATCAAACTCAGCAAGCGCTTCTAGCACATGATTGTGGGCTTCCAGAATTTCAATCAGGTGGTCAAGGAAGTGTTCAGGATCATCGAGGAGGCTGTGCCAAGCGCCTTCGAAATTCTGTTCCTCGCCATAGAACTGCTTATATTCATCCTTCATGCCCTGAAGTTTTTCATAGACGATATCAATGGAAAGATCTCTGTTGGTGCCTTGGTCATCAGACTTCAGCTGGGCGGATTTCGATTTGTCGAGTTTCTCTACGAAGGGTTTTTGACCTTTGGAACCATACCCCTGTTTAACATGATTTATAGGTCGGCTGGATTTTGAAGTTTTACTGATTTTCATAATTTCACCACCTTTTGGGTTCTTACATGAATTATCGGCATAAAAATGTATATGTTTCACACACAACATGAAAAATGTGGATATTGACCAATTATTTTTGGGGATGAGGCGGCTTATGGAATCGTTTTCACCATTCTATGTTAAAATGTACATAGACATCCAAATTGAAGAAAGGGAGGCGGTCACATGTCAACAAGATTTGAAGAAATGAGAAGAATAATTGCAGATACGCTGCTCGAAAGCAAATTTTTGAATGCGTATAGTCTTGACGAAGAAAAAATCCACCGTTTTCTATACAGCGACCATTTCCATACGTCTCTGATGCGTATGATTGAAGAGAGAAATTATCATTCAAGAGCACTTTATGAGGCCATGCTTCCGCTTTTGGAGGAAATAATGCCTCAGGACCATCCGGAAAATGTTCTTGATTTCATCTATAAATTTGCACTCAGACTTGCTTTTCCCGATGCCATGGCGTTTGATATCCGCCCTGAGATGGATGCGGTATGCCACATGTATCTGAGAGCGCTGAGAATGGTGTCTGAGTTCCAGAAAACGTCCGGAGATGACTCTTGGCAGAGTACGTATGCAATGATCATGCTTCAGGAGCATGAAATAGAACAGCTGGAGGACGACTACGAGTACAGGCGATTCCTGCGTGCCTTCCATGAGGAATATACCTATGAACTCATGAAGCTCAACCAAGAAGTCGTTGGCTACTCTACCCTGGATCACGTATGTGGGGTGCATCACCTTGCGATGAAAGTGGCAAGACAGCTTAAGAAAGCTGGAATCCCCCTTGACATGGGCAGGGTTTCAGGTGCGGCAGCAGGGCATGATGTCGGCAAGTACGGCTGCAAGAAAGAGGAGCAGAAACGTGTTGCCTACTATCATTACTATTATACGGGCGAGTGGTTCAAAAGACGTGATATTGTCTATATACGTAATGTTGCCATCAATCATTCGACGTGGGACCTTGAGCTTGAGAACCTGCCAATTGAGGCGCTGGTACTCATCTACAGTGATTTCCGCGTGAAATCCGATGAAAACCGCATGATGAAGTTCTATACCTTGGATGATTCCTTCCAGGTGATTCTAGATAAACTGGACAATGTCGATGAGGTCAAAGAACTCAGATATCGTCGTGTCTATAGAAAGCTTAAAGATTTTGAAGAGTATATGCTGCATTTGGGCGTGGACGTCGATCCGGATTCAGATGAAGAAATCAGTGACGAAATCATAGAGTTTGAGCATTATTCACTGCTGCAGGGAAAGCAGATCATACAGAATGCAAAATACGCTTCCATAGCGCATAACATCAAACTCATGCATCACCTGCGTGATGAGAACTCCCTGAACAAGATGCTTGAGAGTGCACGGGACCTGGGTGATTTGAGCGGTCTGAGAGGCTATATTGAAGTTCTTGAGGAATACCATCCTTATCTGACACAGAAGCAGAAGCTTATTGTGACAAAGTTCCTCTATGACCAGCTGATCATGCCTGAAGAGGACATACGCAAGCAATGCGCCGCACTGCTCGGCGTTGTTATCGGTACTTATGACGAGGAACTGAGAAAGGAACTGCCAAAGGATGTCGCGCTGGACACACCTGAGGTCATGTCCCTTGACCTGTTTAAGAAATATCTGGATGCATTCTTCTATCCAGACCAGAAAATCATTGGAAAGCACAGAGACTGGATCAGCTATGCATCACGCAGCATGGTGCGGGCATATTTTGCCGCCCAGTCCAATATGGACAAGAAGGCTGTCGCAATCGAAGTCATGCTGGACTACCTGCGCAAACCTTCAGATACCAATGATATACGTTATTATCTTCTGGCATCTGTTCCTGGCATTCCTTTTGATGTTTGTACAGAGGAACAGAAAAATGAAGTCATCGACTATGTGTATAGAATGGTGGTCGATAAGCACCTCAATACCAAGCTTGCGGCATTCAGGGCCCTTGATGAAATGATAGACTATGCCAAGGACCGTCTCAAGCACAAGTATCATGTGGGTGAAACGCTCATACAAGGGCTGGATGCATCACCAAGTCCTGCGCTGAACTTCGCGCGTCTCAAACTGGTAGAGAGCCTCGAGCTGGGTGAAGATATTCAGAAGCAATATGCCGAACCGTGTAAAGAAGATATCAAGGAGGTTTCAAGCCTCTTCCTGAGCAATCTCAAGTCAGCTACCCACTTTATTGCCAAGCGCTTTCAGGTGGACCTGCTTGTACAGCACACACTTGAAGACCAGTACGACAACGCCTTCTACACAGCCATGCATTTCTGCAACCTGCTTAAGGTAAGTGCTGTTGAGACCGTACGCAACAGAGCGGGTGTGGGCCTGATAGAGCTTGTACCCAACCTTTCCTTCGAACAGAGAAATGACATTGTGGTCGAGCTGCTCCGTGCCCTTGAAATGGAATCGTATCAGTTTACTAGATATATACCGCAGTACCTTGGCCGAATTCTGATGTATATCAAGCCAGGTGAGCTGGATGAAATCCTGGATAGTTTCCAGGAAAAGGTGAAGAGCGCCAATGCCCAGATCACAACGCTGATGATTCAAACAGTGGGCTTCGCACTGAGCCATTACTCAAGCTATAAATCCATGTGTGAAGAGGACGAGGAAGGGTATAACAAGCGACTGGTTGTCATGCTTGGAATACTTTTCAATGGATTTGTGAACTATAATCCAGTGGTGAATCAAGTGGCGTTTCGTGTCATTGGACAGCGCATATTCGAGTCCAGACATATGGACCGTCAAATGAAACTTGAGATTTTCAAAATATCCATCAAGAAGATCATGGCACTCATGGTCGATACGGATGAAAGCATTGAACTGGTCTTCTTCAACAACGCAGCAGGTCTGAAGAATATTTACAGATTCATATCGGATTATGTTTTTGAAGAGGGAACTCTGGACCTGCCTGAAAACAGGAAGGTTGCTTTCTTCCCGGGTGCTTTTGACCCCTTCAGCCTGAGTCACAAGGAAATCGCCAAGGCGATTCGTGATCTCGGCTTCGAGGTTTATTTGGCTGTAGATGAATTCTCCTGGTCAAAACGGACACAGCCGAACCTGATTCGTCGAGACATCATCAAAATGTCTGTGGCGGATGAAATAGATATTTATACGTATCCGAGATATTTGCCGACCAACATTGCGAATGCAAAAGATCTGGAAGAACTAAAACACAAGTTCAGGGAATCGGACGTGCACATTGTCGTGGGCGGGGATGTAATTGTTAACGCCTCCGCATACAGAAAACCGCAGGAAGATACCGGCATAACGAGCTTCAAGCATATCGTATTCGACAGAAAGATTCCAAATGCCCCTGATCGTGATGCTGCGTTCTTTGAGGCCTTTGACAGGCTGCCCGAGGGTTCGGTGCGCCTTCAGCTGCCGGAGCAGTTTTCAAATATCAGTTCAACACAGATTCGTAACTATATTGATGACAACAGGGATATTTCAGAGCTTGTGGATCCGCTAGCCCAGCGCTTTATATATGAGCGCGGCCTCTATCAGCGCGAGCCGATGTACAAGGAAGTTCTGACCACCAAATCCCTCACACTTGAAATTGTGGAGGAACCGACGCCAACGCTTCTTGAAGAGCTGGCGACAGTTGTGAAGTACGACTTCAGCAAGGCTTATACGACTTTCAAGGAGTTCTCAAGCAAAAAAAGCTTCAGACTCCTTGTGCTCAGAAGTGTTGATGACAATAGACGCATTATTGGTTTTTCTGCCTTCCACTGGCTGAGAACCATTGACATCTATGTGGAATTTGAAGACGAGTACCTTTCTGACTATATTCGAGATCATTCTGTAGGACGTCTTGTGGTTATTGATGGCATATACAGAAATGCCAGGGATGGGTCGCCGAATGTCGAGCAGAGACTGCTGACTGAAACATTGGCATTCTGTCTTGCAAAGGACTATAGTTATGCAATTTATAAGGACATGGTTTCAGACCGGGTTGACACCAAGCTCAACAACGTACTTCGCATGCAGGGATTCCTGAATGTTCTAGGCAAGGAGTCGGGCGAGTCGGTTTATGTTGTGAACATGTCGACACCATGTACTCTGAATATGGATGCGAGAGCCATGCTCAAGGCACCATTCAGAAATTCGGAAGGTGTGCTTAAGGCGCTGAGCCGAAGTCGGATTAGGCTTCAGAAGGCGCTGACAAAACTCTATCCAGGTAATTTGGTACTTTCCTTTGATAGAACGATGATTTATGAGCATCTTATCAAGAAGATTTGTGATGAAAACAACATGCCGACAACGCCGCTAACGCCAAAGACCAGTGGCGATGCCATGTGTGTGCCATTCGGTCAGATATTCAACAGGTGGCGTCTGCCGAATACGGTGACAAAATCACTGCATACTGAGAAATATTTCACTTCAGATCTTAGAAAGCATGAGATCATGGCAGCACCTTACTATTTGGATTTGGAAAATCAGGTGAAAACGATAAAATCATTTGATCGTCCGGTCATGCTGGTTGACGACCTGCTGAACAAGGGCTACAGAATCAATGTGCTGGAACCCCTCTTCAAACAGGAGAAGGTTGAAATCAAGAAATTCTTCGTAGGCATACTTTCAGGCCGTGGCAAGGCAATCATGGAACGCGCCAATATTGAAGTCGATTCAGCTTATTTCATTCCGCGTCTGAAAGTTTGGTTCACTGAAAGTAAAATGTATCCATTTATTGGTGGAGACATACTTTGGAGAGGTGTAACACCTGAACGAAGCCTGATTCCATCCATTAACCTCATATTGCCATACACCTATCCTTCTTATATAAGAGATGCATCAAAACATGCAGTTTATAAGGTTTCTGAAATAGCGCTCATCAATGCAATCGATATTCTTGAGACTATTGAGGAGGAATACCAGACAGAGCATGAACGGATGCTGACGGTTTCGCAGCTGGGAGAAGCGATTCTTTCGCCGCGCATACCAGACAAGGGTTCAAATATTGACTATGATATGAACCAGAAGGCTTCAGAGTATTTGAAAAACGAACTTGAGCATTTGAGAAGACTGCGCAGTGTGTTTCAGTAGGTGCATTACGGAGGGAAGCTATGAGAGTATATGACTTAAAAACCGCGTATGGTCTGAGTGACCATGTGCTTGACATCGCCTTTGATGAAGTGGCGCTTTCGGTACTGCTAGAAGTACTTGGGAATCATAGGACACAAGTTGTTTGGCTGACGGACGACACCCGTCAGAATGCAAAGGGCATTCAGGCAATCACCAATCCGGATGGTTTGATGCGTGACATGGAAACCGTAGGATTTTTGGATACGCGTTCAGATGAAAAATGTGAACTTCCAGAAGCCCTTGAAAAGCATATTCACGAATATGGCATAAGTGTGATCAATGTTGCGCGCGCGGGCTGGACGGACCTGCTTTCACAAGCTGGCTCGAAAAAATGGAAAGTAAATGTGCTGGGACTTGGAGATGTTGGCGGGACCCTGCTGACAGGCCTGCGCCTGCTCGGCCATGATGTGGTTGAACAAATAGGCATATTTGACCTGGACCCCAAACGTAAGCGGAGATGGATGCTGGAGCTCAGTCAGATACTGGACCCGAATGTTGCAGCATACCCTAAAATTGTTGAACTTGAAATGGAGGCGCTTTTTGACTGTGACATGTTTGTATTTTGTGCCAGCCGGTCAGTGCCAGAAGTAGGTTCAAAGATAAAAGACGTTCGTATGGTCCAGTATGAAAGCAATGCGAAGATTATTGAGCCTTATGCGAAAATGGCTAGAAACTGTGGGTTTGAGGGTGTTTTTGCCGTAGTTTCCGACCCAGTTGATCAGCTCTGCTATAAAGTCTACAGGAGTTCAAATGAAGATGATGCGGGTATTTTTGACGGACTTGGACTCAGACCTGAACAGGTAAGAGGATATGGTCTGGGCGTCATGTTTGCACGCGCCAGCTACTACGCAGACCAGTACGGCGTCTTCTTTGAAAAGGGACGGGCCTTTGGTCCCCATGGGAAAGAACTCATTGTCGCCAATGATCCCCAGGACTACGATCCAACAGTCTCAAGACAACTTACCAAGCTTACGGTAGAGGCAAATCTGGAAGTGCGTGAAGCCGGGTATAAACCGTTTATTGCACCTGCGCTCTCGTCGGGTGCCCTATCGCTTCTTAACACAATGCGGGGCACGTGGAATGACAGTACGGTTATGCTTGATGGCGTCTATATCGGCTGCAGAAACAGACTGACTTCAGAAGGCGTTGAAGTGGAACGGCATGAAATGTCTGACCTGCTGGTGAAAAAGCTGGAGGATGTCGTTGAGGTTTTGAAGGCTTATGTGTAGGCCAGGCGATGAAATCCAGGTGCTAAAATTCCCGGCACAGATGGATGGAGACAACGAAAGACTAAATGACATGGTTGTGGCTGCTTCAGGTGCGGCGGGTTCATACCGCCATATTGATGTAAACGTAGAAGTTGCTGTGTCAAAGGGTAAACTGCTCCTTGCGGTGGAATGTGATGAAATTGGTGGCAATGAGGGCGTATACAGGTGGCTCAGAGGTCTGATCGACCTCTACTCAAAGACAAAACATCTGCCGCTTATGGGGTGTACGGCTGCAGTACTTGTCGACTCCAAAAACAGGTACTACACAAAACGGCTTGCCCAGTATCTGATTTTTCATATGAATCGTTTGGGATGCCGGTTTATTGGTCAGCCGGTCGTTGAAGCTGTCGACAGGCTGCAGAACTTTAAGACCTGGCAAAAGGTTGTCGATAAGCCGCTCCACGAGATATTGATGGAGAAGTCTGCAATCCTTGGCGAGCGCCTTGCCAAGTTTGAGGTGACCTACCCACAAACGCCAAAACTTCTGGTATTGCATTCCAGTTCTCAAAACACATCGAACACATTGAAACTTTGGGAACTCGTCGCCGAACACCTGGAAGACTTTGAAATCAAGGAATATAAAATAAAAGATGACAAGATTGCCGAGTGCAAGGGCTGCAGCTTCAAGACATGCATGCATTATTCAGAAATCAAGAGCTGCTACTATGGTGGCATGATGGTGGATGAAATTCTGCCGGCCATGGAATGGGCAGATGCTGTAATATGGGTATGTCCGAATTACAACGACGCAATTTCAGCCAAGCTTATGGCTGTAATCAATAGGATGACCGTGCTGTATAGACGGATTACCTTCTATGACAAGCGTGTTTTCGGAATTGTCGTATCAGGCAATTCTGGCAGTGATCTCGTAATAACCCAGCTGCTTGGCGCAGTAAGTATCAATAAAGGATACATGTTGCCGCCACAATTCGGATTTTCTGCAATAGCCAACGACCCCTTGAGCATATTGGCTGTAGAGGACATTGGTGAACGAACCAAGGCTTTTGCTCAGAACATCATCAATGAGTTTGACTCAGACTGCATTCGAGATGCTGAAAGGCAGATTACATAGTCGTGTATAATTATAAATCTACATGATAAAACATGTAGATTTATTTATGTCATGAAATTGTAATGAAAATAAATATTGAATTTTCTAAAAATTCTGTTATAATAGATATATCAAATAAATAAAGTGAATTCACAAACTTGAGAAGTAAGTAATTGGAAGGGGTGAGACCGCCAGGTTGTCATCAGAAATAGAAAGTTTTAAAGATGTAGATTCTAGTACTATGGTGTACATAGAAGGGGTTGGTGCCACCATTCGAAAAGTAGGTAATAGCTAAGTGAATCAATATGATTTTATGAATATACAAATAATGTGAGCAACTTTCCGGAAGAACGGGGGGTTGCTCATTATCGTGAAAGGCAAAGTCCTGCACAAAATAAGGGAGAAAGCACAAAATCGTGTTCACACGAATTTTGTGCTTTCTCCCTTATTTTGTATAGGACGCGCCAGCGTCCTGGACAACCGCTAGGTTGTACAGGCAGGACGTGGTTAAAATAAAGCGCCAGCGTCCTGGACAACCGCCAGGTTGTACAGGCAGGACATGGTTAAAATAAGGCGCCAGCGTCCTGTACAACCGCCAGGTTGTACAGGCAGGACGTGGTTAAAATAAGGCGCCAGCGTCCTGGACAACCACCAGGTTGTACAGGCAGGACAAGATTAAAAAAAAGCGCCAGCGTCCTGGACAAAATAGTAAACCCCCGTAAACTTCACGGGGGCCCTTGTTTCTATTTGAATGAACTGATGTCGATATCGTCAATCCAGATTGTGCTTGTGCCTGAGAAGCTGATTGAGAGGCTGTCGGCATTGCTGCCGTTGACTTTGGCTTCAACCATTTCCCAAATGTTTGCCGCACGCGGTACATGCGTCATTTCCTTGGTAAATACGAGCTGTCCATCCTTGTAGCCTTTGAAGGTGATCGCTACAGGTGCTGTGTCGTCCGCAAGCATCCACATGGAAATAATGGAGTTGTCTTCAATGTGAAGGTCTTTAAGCGTGATTTGAGCATCGCCTTCTGAAAGGTCCATTTTAATGGATTCTGTACCGCTTCTGAATATATCTGTATCCTTCGATACATTTGAACTGTCATATTCAATTAGATACTTTTCCAGTTTCTCCTGTGGTGAAGCTGTTCCGTCGCCCGAATCCAAATCCATGTCGTTGACAACATAGTTGAATTCCTCACTCGCAGGCTGACTCCACTGCTTATTGCTGTCTTGAACTTTCAGTTCAACCTTGTAAGTGCCAGAATTCTTAATGATAAGGTCCAGGTGATGGTCATCGGCTGTCTTCAGCTTTTTGTCGCCGCTTTCAGTGACAGCATATACATTCCACTCTGAAAGTAGAATGCTGTTGTCTTTGCCATAAGCCGTACTTGTATTTTCAAAATGTAGTTTCCCGTTAATTTCCTGTCGCACAAAGGATGCTTCCGGTAACTTGATTTCGTCTTTGGCGAATGGATTGGCAAAAGCGAAAAATGCAGCGATAACGGCAATGGCTATAAGAATCAAGGCAATTGGGCCGCCATTCCGTTTCTTCTCATCCTGATTTGCATCTTCATCGAACATATCGCCTACAACACCAAGGCCTTCGAGTTCAATTTCCTTCTGGTGTGCTTTGTCCTGAAGGTTATCAGGTGCCTCGGCTTCTGGTTCATTCGGCGTCTGGTCTACAGGCGGTGGTACAGGGACTACAGAATCACTGCTGCCTGAGACTTCAAAAATGAAGGTTTTCTTATAGGCTTCATTCAGGTCTTCTAGTGTTTTGTACATGCCCGCATTGACTGCCAGGCTGCTAAGGAAGGCTGCAGCGCGGTCTTTCAATTCCTGTGATCCGTCAGATGATTTTCCACTGTTGAAAATGGTATCCAGTGTTGCACTCACTTTTGAGACAACGGCATCAAACCCAAGACTCTGTTCGATCTGAGCATCGACGATAATGAGTTCATTCATGAGAAGCTTGTCATCTTGAACGATAATCTGATTATCATCGAGAAAAATTGTTTTAAAGTAACTGTTGAACTTGGAATAGGCAAGAACCTTATCCATATATGTATCAGCAAGCTTCGCGCGTTTGTCCATATCAATGGCAGCACCGTCAAGGTAGTTGTGCAGTGACATGCCTTCCTGATAATCCGTTACCAGAACGATTTCTGAATCATTTTCCTCTGCGTGAATCAGATTGCCCAGCGCGGATTTTGCAGTTTCAAGAAAATCGGCTGATAGGAATGCGCCCTTTGTGAATATGTTTATTACAACTACGTCATCTGGATTGTCTGCATGTGCTCCCATCATAATCTTCTGATAAGGATTCTGCTCAAAGACCTCGAGTACATTAAATTTTTCATTGTAAGATGAACTCATAGGAAAACCACCTTTACTTTTGTATTCGCACAAGAGAATAAGTGTATGAATCTCCTGTTTTTAGTATAATTCCCGCTTTTATATATTATATAATAAGTATACGCTTGTTTAAAGGTTGAAAGTGCGCTTTTTCAGCAGGTTTAATATACATGTAACATTATTTGCAGTACAAAAATCTGGTAAAATGGATGTAGGTAAAGAGGTGGTCAAAAAATGCTGAAACTCCTTCATATTTCGGATATTCACTTTGATGCCATTTATGGCAGATATTCAGATAAATTACAGAATAGTTTGAGGGAAAGTCTGATTGTGGCGTTTAAACGCGCCATAGACTTCGCGTGTGAAAATGAGGTCGATATTGTTATAATTGCCGGTGATGTTCTTGACAGGGGCACACTGGGATTTGCAACGGAACAGGTGGTTAGAAACCAGATTTCAAAGCTGCAGGCCTCTGGTATTCCCCTTGTCATGCTTCATGGAAATCATGATCCGTCAAGCAGGGTGACATGGCCTGAGATGGGCGATTTGGTCCATATAGGCAGGTGTCCCGAGCCGGAGACGGTTTCCTTTACGACAGGGAATGGAGAAACCCTTCATGTTTCATACAATGGCTTCATGGAAAAGGCAGAGCCAAGCGCCTGCATGGAAGCTTTTCCCTCCCATATGGGTGAAGGCTACCATCTTGGCGTGCTTCACGGGTTTATTGCAGCTGGTCAGGCAAAGCAGGCCCATGATCCATACATGATGACGACGCTTGATTCAATCGCGCGTAAGGGGTATGACTACTGGGCGCTTGGGCACATTCATCAGAAAAGTATTTTCCAAGCCTATAAAGCGGCATACCCAGGGAGCTTGCAGGGCGTACACATAAATGACAGTGGGCTCAAAGGCGGTCTGTATGTCACTCTGGAAAAACCGGGAGCCCATCCGACCATTGACTTTGTGCCTTTTTCCCCAGTTGTATTCAAGTCCCTTGAACTTGACATTACTGACGTTGAGGACACCCTTCACAAGGTTTCTGAACACTGTAGCAGAGCCGCCTGTGATGCGGTACAAAATAGTGGGACGTTTACAGCGGAAAAGCATATTTACAGATTCATTTTGACCGGTATGAATGATGTGTATGAAAGACTGCGTGAAGACCGGTTCCTAAAAGACCTGGAACTGGATATTCAAGAAGAAACCCGGGCAGAACATGTGGAAATCAAATTTGATACCCTTGTACCAAGAATAGACAGGAAGCGTTTGCTGGAGAGTTCTCCTTTTGCAGCCTTCATAGCAGAAATGCTCGAATCGGAGGCGGGACGGGAAGAAATACTGGACTATGCGCGAAGTACTGAATTTGTGCAAATGCCAGACGATGCGGCCCAGGCAAAACGCTGGTTGGAGGATTTGCTGTCCGAAGTAGGCGATCAGTGGCTTTTGAAAATGGTGAGAATGAATGAAGATTAATAGTATTGAATTAAGCAACTACGGCATCTTTGGTGAAGTTCCTAAGCAAATTGACTTCAAGAGCGGCCTTAATGTGATATTCGGAAAGAATGAAGCTGGGAAATCCACGCTGCGCTATGCCATTGGCGAAATGCTCTATGGGTTTCAGCACAAGAAGGTGGGCCGCCATCCTTATGGAAATGGACTGCCCATGAACCTTGTTGCGGCATTTGAATCAGATTCCGCAGTGGCATTGACTGTTCAGAGAAGTCTGGGCGATGATGCACAGTATAAGCGGATTCTGAACGATTCAGTTCAGGACATGCCTGAAGCGCCGCTCTCGTATGTACAAGATGTTCCTTATCCCTTGTATAAGGGGCTCTTTGAGTTGGATCTTTCAGATTTGGCAAAGCTCGACTCAAAAAAATGGCACGCGATTGAAGAGCAGATTTCAATGCAGTTTGGTCTTGAAAGGATTAAGCCCCCAAGAAGTGTGCTCTTGGAACTTGAAGAAGAAATGTATGGAATATGGCGCCCGCACAATAGAGGAAAATATGTGGTCAAGGAAATAGATGAAGCCCTTCTTGAGCTTGGCAAGAGGCAACGGGAGCTTCAGGAGATCACCGCGGGATTTGATGCGGATTCAAAGCAGGTGGCGGCTCTTTCTGGTCGTCTCGATGCTGTAAGGGACCGTATTTCTGAACTGGATAAACTGCAAAAGAAGGCAGAAGTGCAGATGGAACCCTATAGGGCTCTCAAGGAAGCCGAGGACCTCCGAGAAAGCTTGGAACGCCTTGAAGCCATGCAATTACCAGCACCTGAAGCGATAGCCTATCTGGTGAATGAAATCGATATGCTCGTCAGCGAAAAGGCACAGCTCGACCTTGAAATTGAGACACTTGAACAGTCTGAAACGGTGCTGAGTGACTGGGAAAATGCATTCTTAGAGAGTGGAGAGGGCTTTGAAGCGCGCTTTGATACTTACCAGCAAGTTAAGGCAAAATACGTAGATGAACGGTCTGAAGTTGAACAGATAAAACGCCTGCTTGAGTCAAAATCCAAGGACCTGACAGGCGATCCATACAATGATGCGCTCTTAAACTACTGGTCCGTGCTCGATATTGGAAAGCTAAAGAGAAAGGTCCAGTTTCACGGCTATAAGCGTGCGGTTTTCTCCTTAGTCATGCTTTTGGGGCTGGGAGCCGTAGTCGGTGGCTATGTGCTGTCTCGCAGTGAACTGGTTTATCCGGGTGCGGGACTGGGCATCGCAAGTATTGTTGGTCTGCTAGTCAACTTGAAATCGAGACCGCTTGATTTTGGTGATATACGGTTTCGAGAAAATGTATGGAATAAGAACAAAGTGTTTTTATCTGCCTGCATGTCTGTTCAGTCAGATAGCCAGCGGCTGATGGCACTTCAGAAAGCTTATTCTGACACAAAGAGAAGGCTGGAAGCAGTAGAGACAAGCCTGGATGAAGACCTCCTACACTATGTGCCGGATGCGGCACAGGAAAGCATTGAAAGTAGACTGTCAGCCTATAAACGGGGACTGGTCTCTCTTCGAACACGACGACAGGCTGCTGAAATTTCAAAGTCCAAACTGGATGCTTTAAGGGGTCAAAAGAGAAAACTAGGTCTTAAAGTGATGATGCAGCAGCAGAAGTTACAGGCAATCAAGACGCGGCTACTGCCCTTAGGGGATGACTTTGAACAGGCAGTGAAAGAACTTGAACTGGCCAAGGCGGCCGCGCACCGCAAAGCTTCTCTTGAAGGGTATTTGCGTGATTTTGACATGAACCATCCAGACCTTTCCGATTACAGGCATGAAGCTGATTTCATGGAGCGGGTCAACCAGATCAAGAGAGAACGCGACAGTTTGAAAGAGGAGAAAGAAGTCTTGAGTGTTAAGATGAAAGAACTCGAGAGGACACAGGAGCGGTCCAGTCACTTCCATGCAGTTGAGGCTCTGGAACGAAAAATAAGCAAGTATGAGCTGGAGCGAAAGCAGGCAGTCGATCAGTACAATAAAACCCGAATCGTTCATTCTATTATTGCTTATGCGGACAAGGTGTTCAGAGAGCGCTACCAGCCTGACATCTTAATGCGTGCATCTGCCTATCTTAAGCAGTTCACCTGCGGGGGGTATGACAAGCTCATTTTGGATGAACAAAAGAACTTGAATATAAGAAGTACGTCTACGGGGGCCTTTATCGGTGTACATGATACCCTGAGCCGTGGTACACTTGAACAGATTTATCTGTCCATACGCATTGCGGTTGCAGAAGGCATCGACAGACGTTCTGGCAGTTTGCCCTTTGTTTTCGATGAGATCCTTGTCAATTGGGACAGGGACCGCATGGAAGGGGCTGTGAACACACTGAAGATCCTGTCCCAAAAGCGACAAATTTTGTACATGACATGTCATGAATGGATGCGTGATATGCTGAAAGAGGCATTTGACGCCAATGTAATAGACTTGTCCTAAGGTTGCGGGTTTTCTATTGAACCTAAATGGGTAATAATCCAGTAATGATATGAGGTGGTGCTGAAGTGGCAAATGAAGAAGGTCAGAAATTTGCATGGGAAATAGAATTGGAGCAGTATCGACGTAGAAAAAGAGTGGACAGGCTCCTGATTGCAGGGTCCCTATGTGGGATAGTATCCCTTGCGGTAAGCGTATATATCCTTATAGTACTGCTCTAGAATGTATGACACAAATGAGGTGACTTATGAAATCTGAAGAAAGACTATCCGTAGCCTATCGTATTTCCAAGGTTTCAATAGCGATAAACGTACTGCTGTCAGTCGTTAAGATATTTATCGGTATTGTAGCCCGGT
The DNA here is from genome assembly GCA_963678925.1 of uncultured Acidaminobacter sp. GTDB lineage: Bacteria > Bacillota > Clostridia > Peptostreptococcales > Acidaminobacteraceae. Next base: position 3,124,509 of record OY787533.1, read on the forward strand.
CTGGGGCACTTGTCGCGGATGGTATCCATTCGGTCTCAGATGTACTGACGACGATTATGGCCATGCTTGGCGTATACATATCCGGTCAAAGCAGTGACGAGGAGCATCCTTATGGACATGAAAAATATGAGCCTGTCTTTGGGAAGCTCATGGCGACATTTCTTTGCGTAACCGGTGTTCTGATTGCATTTAACGCCATTAAGAACATACAGAATGGCGTTGTGGAAATTCCCACAGGCACAGCCATTTATGGCGCTCTGATATCCATAATTGTAAAAGAGGGCATGTATCACTATACCATGCGCGGTGCCAATCTTATTGAGAGCTCCGTGCTCAAGGCGGATGCCTGGCATCATAGGACCGATGCCATTTCATCGGTGGGATCCTTTATCGGTATCTGGGGTGCGATGCATGGCTGGGTCATTATGGAGCCTATTGCCGCAATCGCCATTGGTGTTCTGATTATCAAGGTGTCGGTGGACATTTATATGCAGTCCATTCGGGAGCTTATCGATACAGCGGCTGATTCAGCCACAATTGAAGATATCAACGAGATTATCCTGGAAACAGCGGGTGTTATTGAGATTGATGATCTAAAGACGCGTATTCACGTGAATCGGCTTTTTGTCGATGTTGAAATTGCTGTAAACGCGGATTTGACGCTCAGAGAGGCGCATCGCATTGCAGAAAGCGTACATGACAGAATAGAGGATATGGTACCCAAGGTCAAGCACTGCATGGTACACGTAAATCCTTACGGAGAAGGAGAATAGGACAGCGATGAATATTGTAATTGCAGACGCCCTTAAGTGTGTGGCGCCAGACTTAAGACTGGGTATACTAACAGCGGAAGTACAGGTAACGGCACACAGTGAAAGTCTTTGGCTTGAAATAGAAAAGCTCACAAATGATTTTTCCCTTGAAATGACGGATATAGCACAGCTGAGTCAAATCAGTGAAGCCCGCAAGGCATACCGGGCACTGGGAAAGGACCCGACACGCTATAGACTTTCCTCGGATTCGCTCATGCGCCGTATCGTCAAGTCCAAGGGACTCTACCAGGTCAATGACATTGTTGACTTGAACAATCTGCTGTCCCTGGAGTCAGGCCATTCCATAGGAACCTACGATTTAGGCAAGATTTCAGGTGATGTGGAATATGGCATTGGCACGGCTGATGAAGAATATGTGGGCATTGGCAGAGGTATGCTGAACATTGAAGGGCTTCCAGTTCTGAAGGATGATCGGGGAAGCTTCGGGAGTGCGACTTCTGATTCTGAACGTACCATGATAACCCTTGATACCAAGTGTATTCTAATGAATATTATTGCATTCGATGGGGATGAAAAACTGGAGATGTGGATGGAGCGCGCCGAAGCTCTGCTAAAGGCACACGTTCAGGGCGCAGCTGTAGAAAAATGGATCGTTGATTGATTCAGAGCTTGCTTTGATTAATTAATAAGTTCGCAAATCTTCTTGATTGGGTATGAATAACCTGATAGGAGGGGCCGATGAATAAGTTGAGCAATAGAATCGTCCTAATTATAACAATCCTCACAGTACTCATTTCATTTTCGATTGGCTTTTTGATCATTCATCGATCTTCCCAGATTGTAGAAATGGAATCAAAGCAAAAGCTCGTTGAGATGGCGCGTCGAATCGGCAGTGAGTTCGATTTTGAAGTCAGAGAGGTTGAAAAGGTCAGACAGCAGATCAATGAACTGGTTGAGTCGACCTTTGATTTGCATGCCCTCAATACGGACCCGGATTATATGATTAAATACAAGGAGCAGATTGCACCAGTTATTCAGAGGATGGCTCAAGATGCGCGGATTTCCAGATCGGTGTATGTTTTCTTTGCTCCGGAAGTGACCGGTGGGGCCCATGATGTATGGTACGCCGATATCAACAACAGTGGTACCGTATCTAGACAAGAGGAGTTTGACATTTCCTTCTACGAGGAAGAGACGCCTGAAAAGGACTGGTACTTTGAAACGAAGGCTGAAGGGCGTCCCTACTGGACGGCGCCTTATCAAGGCAATGTGTATTTTGACAATCATCTGACTTACATTTCACATACGGCGCCCATTTATATCGACGGTGTTTTCATAGGTGTTGCAGGTGCGGACTATTATTTTGAAACCTTACGTGACAGGATTATGGACATAAGAATTTACGATACGGGCTATGCGGTGCTTTTCAATGGTGATATGGAGGCCCTCATACATCCGACTCTTGAGGAGGGCGTTTCCCTCAGGGAAATCGATGATGGGAAGTATGCTGAACTTGCAGATGCCATTGAGACTGCAGAGGGTGTTACGGAGTTTACATGGATTGATGGAAAGGTGCATCTGATTGCTTCCAAAAAGCTTTTGAACGACTGGATTATTGCAGTTGTACCTTACAAGGAGGAAGTCTTTAAGTCTGTAAACCAGACCCGGTCTCTAATGTATTTGATCATAGGGGTTGGCGGCATGCTGGCTGCTCTGATCGGCATAATTACTGGTAAAAGAGTGGTGCAGCCAATAGAGCAGATTGTCATTGATATCAACAAAATTGGTCTTGGAGATTATGAGAACGAGATTGTCAAGAAGTTCAGAATGCGAAATGATGAAGTCGGTATACTCGCCAATTCTGTAGAGAGTATGCGTCAAACTCAAAAGACCTCATTTGAAGAGATAAATGCAGTAAACGCCCAGCTTGAGAAGCGGGTGGAGGAGCGGACACAGGAGCTTATTCAGACGAATGAGTACCTTGAAGAATCCATGGCCCAGCTTGAAGAGAAGCAGGCTGAAATGATTCTGACCAATGAAGCACTCGAAGACGCCCTGGAAATGACACGGGTGACACAACGTCAGCTTATCGAGTCTGAAAAGATTGCGTCTTTAGGCTACCTGGTAGGGGGCATAGCGCATGAAATCAACACGCCGGTCGGAAACAGCGTCACTTTGGTGACCTTCATCCAGAAGGAATCCGGTCTTGTTTCAAATAAGGTGGAGCGTGGAAAGATAACTAAAAAAGAGCTTTCGGAGTATGTACGAAATGTGCTTGAAGCTTCGGAAACGATTTATAGAAATCTGAAGACGACAGGTGACTTGGTTAGCAGATTCAAGCAGATTGCCGCATCTGAATCCAAGGAGAGCATCATCCACTTCAATGTGAGCGATTACTTGCAGCTCATTGTGAAGAGTATGGGGCTTCTCGGAGAGCATTCAGGTATCCATGTGGAGATACTGGGAGACCCGAATGTTGAGGTTCTTTCTGACGCAGGCAAATTTTCGCAGATTTTCACCAACCTGATATCGAACTCGCTCATGCACGGTTTCGAAAATCATGATACGGGAACCATTCAGATCCAATATGAAACCGTATCCGACGGACTTCTCATAAAGTATGAGGATAATGGGGCAGGCATTGAACAGGCACATCTGGACAGTATTTATACGCCGTTCTTTACGACGAAGTTCAGTGGGGAAACCAAAGGGCTTGGTCTCAATATTGTCTATAATGTGGTTACAAAGCTTTTTGGAGGCACAATCAAATGTGAATCTGAACTGGGCAAGGGAACCCTATTCTTCATTAATCTAAAAATGAAAGTCAGCGACAAAAAAACGCAGGTTTAACTGAAAAAACAAGGCTGTCACCTCTATTAAAGAGTGTGACAGCCTTTTGTATTGCGCTCTATTTTTCAAATGCTGAAAGATCGAGGTTTTCGAATTGAACAAGGTGCTGATGCAGTGCGTCTGCAATAAGTGCAACGCCACCTTCAACGTCAGATTCAATGTTGATTGGCAGAACAGGGTCATGAAGGGAAAGACGCACAAGGAACCATCCGCGAGACGCTTCATCCGTACATGAAAGTCGGATACCCTCATGGCTGTCAGGTACAATTGAGTAACCTGTGTGTTCCGCAGCAAAAGCTTCAAGACTGTCTATGACCGATTGACCATAGTCTTTAAAATCAGCCAGATTGATTTTGACTCTGAACTCAGATGCCTCACATGGCTCGCGTAAAGAGGCGATGATTTCTGACAAGCTTTTGTTTTCCTGTCTCAGCTGTGAAAGCTTGATAAGAATTTTGGTTACGATGAAAGCGCCGTCATCAAGGAAATAGTTCTCCTTTAGGGCACCATGGCCTGACGTTTCAATGGCTAGGGCGCTGTGTACATCCGCATTGTTCAGACGTACAGATTCGTTGATAACATTCTTGTAGCCACGCTTGAAACGAAGATGCTTTCCACCAAGAGAAGGAATGAACTCAGCAAGACCGTCAGAAGTTACAGAGTCTGTAACGATAGTTGTGCCAGGTGTATCTTCAAGTACAATAGCGCTCATTAAAGCAATGAGTCGGTTTCTATTGATGATTTTTCCACCCTTGTCAACGATGGCTGCACGGTCAACATCCGTATCGAAAATGATGCCAAGGTCAGCATCTTGTTTAACTGTAGCTTGCTGAACAGATGTCATGGCATCATCGTCCTCAGGGTTTGGCACGTGGTTCGGGAACATGCCATCTGGATCGAGGAATTGGCTGCCTGCAGTATCAGCGCCAAGGGGAAGCAGAACCTTCTCGGCGAAGAAGCCGCCAGCGCCATTGCCGGCATCGACAAGTATGTTTAGGCCTTCTAGGGGACGCTCATAGTTCTCAGGATGATTTACCTGAGTGCGGATATAATCTACAAGGTGTGCACTGTAAAGATCGATGAGACTGCAGGATTCCACCTGACCCTTTTCAGCTGCTGGTGCCTGGTATGCAGCTGCCGCTGTAAGAATTTCCTTGATATCAGGCTTGTCGAGTCCCCCGTCTTTTGTAAAGAATTTCATGCCATTGCGGTTAAACGGCAAATGGCTTGCTGTGATCATAATTGCGCCATCGCAATCTGTCGGGTCAAAAATCGTTGACATGAACATGGATGGTGTAGAGGCAAGTCCGCAGTCAAGGGCCTTTGCACCTGTTCCACTCAGACCTTCAAGCACACCCTTCATCAGGTCTGGACCACTGAGTCTGGAATCGCGACCAACAGCAATTCTGATATCCTCTGGTGCCTTTCCAACCTTGCGTGCTACCCAGTTTGAAAAGGCGCCTGCAATACATTTAACTTCGTCTTCAGTGAGATTGACATTTTCGCCTTCGATGCCCTCAAGTGCGACACCACGAATGTCAGAACCATTTTGAAGCTTCAACCATTTCTCCAGCATATTTGCCTCCTATATAGAACATTCATCTGAATATGTGACTCAAATATCATATCCAATTTCAAGTTGGATAGTATGTGTAAAAAAATCATACTAAATCATTATACCTAAATTGCAAAAAAAGAAAAATAAAAATTAGGGAAATCCATATTTTTAAGAGAGACTTTGGTATCATAATAATGTCTTTAAAATAATGATTTGCAACTTGAGGAAAGCAGATGAGGTGGATGACATGCGACTCATTGATATGCACTGTGACACGTTTTACAGAATGAAGGAATGCTCTACAAGGCAGAATATTATTAAAAACCAGCTGCATGTAGACTTGGAAAAACTGAAAGAAGCAAGGTCTTTCATACAGTGCTTTGCACTGTATTCGGACTTAAAGGCCTGTGAAGACAAGGGGCAGGATCCCTGGGAATATATGCTGGAGCTCTACAGACTGATAAAGGATGAAATTGACAATACCAATGGACTCTTGAAACTGGTTACACGTGTAGATGAAGCAGAGACGGTGCATGGTGAAGGCAAATTGGCTGCGCTGCTTACTGTTGAAGATGGCGGCATTGTCTATGAGGATATGAAGCGGCTGGATACATTGTATCGGATGGGCATTCGGATGATGTCCCTGACCTGGGATTATTCAAACAGCCTTGGACACCCTAATCTGCCGGAGACGACCCATCTTGGCCTGACACCATTTGGTCATGATGTCATTGACAGAATGAATGAACTGGGCATGCTGATTGATGTATCGCATTTGTCAGACAAGGGATTTTGGGAAGTGATTGAGCAGACTAAAAGTCCAATTGTCGCATCGCATTCAAATGCCAGGAGTGTTATGGCACATAGAAGAAACTTGTCCGATGGCATGCTGCGGGCATTAGGGAACAACGGCGGTGTGACAGGGCTTAACTTCTGCCCATACTTTGTTGCAGACAAGGACGAAAAGCTGTATATTGATGATCTGGTTGATCATGTAAAGCATGTAATCAACCATGGGGGCATGGAATGTGCAGCGATTGGAACGGATTTTGACGGTATGAATGGTGATCTTGAAATCAAGCATATTGGAGAAATGGAAAAACTCTATGCAGGACTGTTGCGTGCTGGTTTTACAGGTGCACAGGCAGATAAGGTGTTTTACGAGAATGCCCAGCGTGTTTTTAAAGATGTTATTGGATAATACGGGAGGCATACATGAAAAATATTGAGTGGTTGCTTGAAGAACTAAAGGCGCATTTTGAAAAGGAAGCAACAGGCCATGATTTTTGGCATGCCCAGCGAGTATACAAGAGTGCGCTCCATATAGGAAGCATAGAAAATGCAAATCTGCGTATTGTTGAAGCCGCAGCACTTCTTCATGACGTTGCAGATTGGAAGCTGGAAGATGATAGAAGGGCAGCCGGCCAAAGACAGATGGAGGCCTGGCTGGATCGCCTTGGTTTTACTGAAGCTGAAAAAAAGGCTGTTTACCATATTACTGAAAACATGTCCTATAAAGGGGGGACAAATGCCGACAAGACATTGTCGCTTGAAGGCAAGGTGGTCCAAGATGCTGATCGGTTAGATGCCCTGGGGGCAATCGGTATTGCCAGAACCTTCGCTTACGGCGGGTCCAAGGGCCGCCCTATACACGACCCTGAGAATGGGCCTGTCGACGCCTTTGAAGATTTTGAGGCTTATAAGAACAATGAAGGTGCCAGCCTCAATCATTTTTATGAAAAGCTTTTGAAGTTAAAGGTACTTATGAATACTGAAACGGGCAGAGAAATGGCGGAAGAACGTGACGCCTACATGCGCGCGTTTCTCAGTCGATTTTTCAAGGAGTGGGAGGGGGAACTTTGATATACGCATTCAGCCCGGTTTGTGGGGAGACCCCGCGTATACTGATTTTGGGCTCAATGCCCAGTGTGAAGTCCCTGGAAGAGAAGATGTACTATGGCCATCCTAGAAATCAGTTTTGGCCAATTATTTTTACTTTGCTGGGTGAAGAGGTGTCAGGCGTACATGCTGAAATCGCCTATGATGACAAGCTTGAGAAACTGCGCTGCAGTGGGATCGCGCTTTGGGACGTATACAAGGAATGCGACCGTGATGGCAGCCTCGATGCAAATATTGTAAACGGGCAATACAATGACTTGTCGGGCTTTGTCAATACACATCCATCGCTGCGTCTTATTGTATTCAATGGTGGCAAGGCTGCTGAGGCACTGAAAAAAAACAAGGCACTGGCTCAAATTCTAAAGCTGAAAGGGATTGAAACGCGCATTATGCCCTCAACGAGCCCTGCATACACCCTTGGCTTTGAAAAGAAGCTTGAGGCATGGCGGGAAATAATTGATTTCTTATAAAAAAATCCTGTAGAAACACGCTGCAAGGCGCGTTTTTACAGGATTTTCATTTTAAAGGGAGCAAGCACATGGCGTACCTGCGCTTACTCGTAAATTGTAATAACATCATAAAGGGCGTCGAGATCCTCATGGGCAAGATGGGCTGTAAATGGGTAGCGATATTCTTCAGGCATGTCGTTCTCATTGAACTGAAGCATCAGACCGTATTCATCAATGAGGAAATCCTGATTTTCAGGCAGGGCTTCAAGACTGTCAACAAAAGTGTTCTGGTTCGCATACCTGGTCTTGAGAATGCTCAGCAGGACAGGTGCGTATTCTTCATAGCTCTTGCCCAAAAATTCTTCAAGGCAGAGGGGGGCACCGGTGTCCATGTCAAATACAAGTGGCTTTTCTTTAAAAAGATGCTTTCCCGTAGAATCGGACAGGCTGGCATAGAGGGAAATGCTCAGATACTTGGAGTTTGAAAGACTCAGGTAAGTGCTTTCCCACAGGCTTGAGGAAGCGGATGAATCTGCTTTTATATCCGATTCAAGCCGGTCCATTTCACGCAGGATGGCCGCGTTGATACGTTCACCGATTTCCGGGTCAAGCGCGCTGGAAACTAGGGTCATGTTTTGGGTATAGTTGTCTTCCAGTCTTATGGAAGCTGAAAGCGTAAAGGGGCTCTGAAGTCCAAAGGCGTTATAGCTTGTGATCAGGTTTCTCAGAATGTTATTTTTGCTATCTGGCGTAATTGGACGTTTGGACTGGGTGTAAAAGGCCTTGCACAGCTGAGCGAACTCCGTGTCTGGATGCTGGTCAGAAACGCCTTTTATCGCCAGATAAAAAGGACTTTCAGGATCATTCCAGTAGTCCATGGTTGCACCTTCAGGGCCATAGAAGAGCTTCGCAATCAGCCTGTTGTAGGTTTTGTTCATTCTATAGGACAAATAATCCGATTGCCTATGTTTGATCGGTGTTTCAAGAAGCAAAATGTCTTCAATCAGTGCCGCATAGTCATCTTCCTTATAATAATTTGAAGGACTTTGGAGTTTTGCGCTCACTTCAATCAGCACTTGTGCATCCTGTGAAAAGTATTTCTCAAAATCCTTCAGCCGAGCCCAGTGGGTTTCAACAATGGGTGTCTCCTCGTAAGTGACCATATGCAGGTAACTGTCTGATAAATCCTGATACGCACTTCGAATATCTTGATTCTCTATGTTCTGAATGGCCGTGTCAGACCAGGTATTGTTCATTTGCCAAAAGCCTTCAATGCGACCATCAAAGAGCATGTTGGTCCAGTCCTTTGCAATTTCCGCCTGAGAAAGAAGCAACCGTGAAAGTACGATGTCAGCTTCATCAGGGGCGGCGCTGGGCAGACTTGACTGCATGAAAGCAATCATATCATGGGCCGTCGGATGTGCTGTGATCATTTCAGAAAAGTCCTGGATAAAAAATCTATTTTCACATAAAGCGTCAGTTGGTGCGGAAGTATCCGAGTGCTCTGATTCATGGACAGATACCTGACTCGAACTGCCTTTAGAATCTGCCGGATGAATAGTATTGTCAGCTGACTGCGCCGAACTGCATCCGATCAGCAGTATGCTGCAGGCAAATGCGGTCATGATGACCTTACCGATTTTCATATGATTAGCTCCTTTCGACATCCTATAAATTGTAAGAAAAAGATGTGTCCTTTGTGTGTAGAAAGGATTAAAATAACATATTTAAATACGAATATCCGTCCATTTTTTACTGTTGAAACGCCTTAGAATGACTGTACAGAATATCACAAATGAAAGGATTTCAGCAATCCATATGCCTGCAATGCCAAGGTTCAGCCAGACGATTGAGGCGTATGATAAGGGTACAAATATGATCCAAAGTCTCATTATGGTAATATACATGACAGTTTTTGTATCTCCGGCACCACGCAGCGCACCAGAAATCCCAATCATAAAGTTGAGAAGCGGTTGATTCACAGCCACGAGAAGCATGGTCATAATAGAGGCGTCTATCACAGTTGAATCGGTTGTGAAAACTTGTAAAATGGGAACTCTGAAGACCAGAAAGAGAAATCCGGCGATGAAGCCCCAGGCAACAGCAAGACCGTATGAGACCGTTCCGACTTCGATTGCCTTTTCCTTATCCTGCTCACCGAGGGATTTCCCAACCAGTGTTGCAGCAGCAATGGATATGCCAACAGCAGGCATAAAGGAGATGGATTCAATATTGATCAGTATTCTGAAAGCTGCTTCGGAAGTCGTTTCTAGCTTGGAAATAAAAACACCAATGACCAGGAATGCAGTTTGCATGAGCCCCTGCTCCATGGCGCCAGGCAGGCTGATGCGTATGAGGGGCTTCAATATATCACTCTGAAATGCCATCAGGCGCAGTTTCAGTTTCACGCGGTCATGGAGCTTGAAGCAAATGAAGGCGTAGGCGATGACTGCGAGGATCCGAGACAGTGTTGTCGAAAGTGCAGCACCTGCGATACCCATCTCAGGGAAAATCCAAACTCCTTTGATAAGGACGTAATTGCCTATGATATTCAAGATGTTGGCGATACCCGTAATAATCATAGGGGTCATTGTATCTCCTGCGCCTCTGAGGATGGATGCAAAAGAAAATGACAGGAACATGGCCAACATGCCGTAGGCAATTATGGAGAAGTAGGCATCAATCATCTGCGAGACTTCCGGTGTTGTGTCGAATATCATGAAAATCTTCCCTTTAAATAGAAGGGATAAAATCATGATGACAAGTCCTATAATCCCGTTAAGGAGAACTGTCTGGCTCCCGGCGCGATTGAGGCGGTCAAAATTATGTTCACCGAAGCTTCTTGACACCAGGGCTGTAGCACCGGTGTTGAAGGATGTGAATACGAAGATTAGGGTGTACATGATGCTGTTGGCAAATCCAGCAGCAGCGAGACCAGAGTCCCCAATGAAACGGCTGATCATGATTGTATCAGCAACGCCAAGTAGTGTGTTGAGCGCCATTTCCATGATGGCGGGCATTGCCATTGTCAAAATGCTGAGAATGAGCATGCGTTTGTCTTTAAAGGTCTTAAACATGATGATCTCCTTGTGAGGTCGATAACGTCGGAACATTTGTTCGTTAAAAATATTTTTACGTATGCCTAATTATAAGTGTAAAGCTTAAAAATATCAACTGTGAAATAAAAATGTACTACATTTATTGAAGTATCCAAAATATGTTACCAGTCTGTGATAAAATAGGAGTAGCATAGCCTAAACTGAGTAAGTTGTTGATATATTTTACCAACGGAGTGTGAATTTTCAGAAAATTCATTGGTAAAATGTATCAGGAAAACCTTTTGTTATCCTTAAAAGCCGGGATAATAGCGGTTTTCGAAACTTGGCACGCTAATTGCTTTATAAAAAGGCAGGAGGAGATTCAGTGGGAAATTTGTTAACGCAGCGTTTAATTGAGAATCCTATCATAGCAGCAATTAAATCAGTTGATAAACTGGATGAAGCACTTCAGTCCAGTGTCGAAATCATTTTTTTACTTACAGGTGATGTATTCAATTTGAAAGACATGGTCGAGCGCATTCATAAGCGTAGAAAGAAAGCGTTTATCCATATTGATCTGATTGAAGGAATCACCGCAGATGCTGTAGGTCTTCGATACATATGCGAAAAGGTACAGCCTGATGGTATTATTACGACTAAAGGTCATCTGATTAAAACTGCTAAGAAGATGAAAGTGGTTACAGTTCAACGTCTGTTTTTACTGGATTCGCTGAGTCTTGACACCGGTATTCAATCTATCAAAACCCATGATCCTGATGCAGTTGAGATTTTGCCAGGCGTTATGCACAAGGTTACCCGTGAAATTGTTGAGAGCAGTAATAAGCCAATCATCGCGGGCGGTCTGATCAAGGACAAAGAAGATGTCATTCAGAGTCTGAAGGCGGGCGCCATGGGCATATCTACAAGTGCGGCAGAGATCTGGGAACTCTAATGGAGGTGTAGAATTTGAAGCATGTAGGGACAATTATTGGTACGGCTATCGCAGGTATGTTCGTAATGAGCGTTTGGGGGGCATTTGCAGGCGCTTACGGTATTGGTGGTGGATGGTTCGCAGGATTCGCTATCATCGGTACAATGTGGTTCATGAATCACTGGGTTGGAATCATCAACAATGACGGTGCTTTCGTCGATATGGCGACTGGTATCGGCATGGCTGGCTTTATGCGCGGCGTATTTGAAGGCGGCGCTGGTGCTGGTGCAGCATCTCTTCCAACGCTTCTCGTTGTTCTTCTAGGTGGAGCAACAGGCGGATTTATGGCTTACCAGCTTGAGCAAATGCTGGCAGCTAAAAAAGCTGAAGAAGAAGAAGTTTCAGTAGAAGCGAAGGGGGCATAATACAATGGCAGTTAACGCAATGATTACGACTTTTGCAGGTGCATTCATTTTCCCATTCCTAATTCGCCTACTTTGGGGCCCAATGTGTGACGCTTGGGGAGCTATCGGCGGTTGGATGGCAGCAGGATTTATCGTTGGTACGACTTGGTCGCTTAACCATGGCGTTGGACTCATTTTCCAATCGGGTCCAGCTTGGGTTGATATGGCATTCGCTGCTTCAATTGGCCTGTTCGTAGCATCGGCACTATCTGGCGACAACTTCTCAAAGGGTCTTGTAAATGTATTCTTTGCACTAGTTGGCGGTACACTTGGCGGATTCATTCTATCTTGCCTGTAAAATTGAAAAGCTTGAATTTGACAGCATTACGCGGTTAATTATATGACATCGTATGGGGCAGCACAGTCTGTCCCATTTAAAAGAAGAATATTAATAGGAGGCATGCAACGTGGAAAAGAAATATATCTTAGCGCTTGACCAAGGAACTACAAGCTCGAGGGCAATCATCTTTGATAAGGCTGGTAACATCATTAAGACAGCACAAAAAGAGTTCACACAGTATTACCCTAAAGCTGGTTGGGTTGAGCATGATCCTATGGAAATATGGGGAACACAATCAGGTGTTGCTCGTGAAGTACTTGAAACTGCTGGCGTTTCTCCACAGGAGATCGCAGCAATCGGTATTACAAATCAACGTGAAACAACTGTAGTTTGGGATAAGAACACTGGTAAACCTGTATATAACGCAATCGTTTGGCAATGCCGACGTACTGCTTCAATCTGTGACGGTATCAAAGCTGGTGGACACGAAGAATATATCAGAGAAAACACGGGTCTTGTAGTGGATGCTTACTTCTCAGGTACAAAAGTTAAGTGGATTCTTGATAACGTAGAGGGCGCTCGTGAAAAGGCTGAAGCTGGCGATCTGATCTTTGGTACAGTTGACTCATGGCTTGTTTGGAACCTGACTCGTGGAGCTCAGCACGTTACTGATTATACAAATGCTTCAAGAACAATGCTTTACAATATCAAAGACCTTAAGTGGGACGAAAAAATCCTTGAAATCATGGATGTTCCTGCTTCAATGCTTCCAGAAGTTAAGCCTTCTTCAGAAGTATATGGCGTTACTGATCCGGCTACTTTCGGTGGTGCTCAGATTCCAATCGCAGGTATCGCAGGTGACCAGCAAGCTGCTCTATTCGGTCAAGCTTGCTACGGCGAAGGTATGGTTAAGAACACATACGGAACTGGTTGTTTCATGCTTATGAACACTGGTGAAAAAATGGTTCCTTCACAAAATGGCCTTTTAACAACAATTGCCTGGGGTCTTGATGGTAAAGTTAATTATGCACTAGAAGGTTCGATCTTTATTGCAGGCGCATCAGTTCAGTGGCTGCGTGATGAGCTTAAGCTAATCACTGACGCTGCAGATTCTGAGTACTTTGCAACTAAAGTTGACGATACAAATGGTGTTTATGTAGTACCTGCATTTGCTGGTCTTGGCGCACCTTACTGGGATATGTATGCACGTGGTGCAATGGTAGGCCTGACGCGTGGTGCCAACAAAAACCACATTATCCGTGCGACTCTTGAGTCTATCGCATATCAAACTCGCGACGTTATCGACGCTATGCAAGCTGACTCTGGTATTAAGCTAAGCACACTTAAGGTTGATGGTGGTGCAACTGCAAACAACTTCCTAATGCAGTTCCAGTCTGATATCCTTGGTGTTGAGGTAGCGCGTCCGGTTGTTGCTGAAACTACAGCTCTTGGTGCAGCTTATCTTGCTGGCCTTGCAGTTGATTTCTGGTCATCTAAAGAAGAAATCGCTAAGAACTGGGCAGTTGACAAAACATTCAAGAACGAAATTCCTGAAGTTAAACGTGATGAGCTATACGATGGCTGGAAACGTGCCGTTGAAAGAGCTAAGGAATGGGAATCTTAAGTATTTGTAAAAACTGAGTATTTGTATTATACTAGTAAGTAACAATTACAAATGATTGGCAAGAGTATGAGAGCCACGACAAATTCGTCTGCGGGAGCAGGCCGGATTTGCTGTGGCTCTTTTTAGTTGGGATTTTTAGGGCATTCAAAATGGAAAACGCGATTTGCAGCATGGGATGTGTGAGAGACGCGCGACGCTTTGTATACCTGAAATAGATATAGAAGAAGGCTTTCGGGGCTGGGGTTTCTGTGAGCTGATAGCACGGTATTGAGATTTATTATGAAGCAGATAATGTGTGTGCTGTTTAAATGATTAGGAGGAATAGTATCCATGTACGATGTAGCAGTCATTGGAGCAGGTGTCATCGGCGCAGCGGTGGCACGGGAATTAAGCCGTTATGACATTTCGGTTGTAATGCTTGAAAGAGAGAACGATGTAGCGTGTGGGACAACAAAGGCAAACAGTGCGATTGTCCATGCGGGGTATGATGCATCAGCTTCATCCATGAAGGGTCAAATGAACGCTAAAGGCAATGCCATGTTTGGTGATGTCTGTAAAGACCTGGATGTGCCATTTGAACGTATTGGGTCACTGGTTGTGGCATTTACAGATGAAGATATGGAAACCATTCAGGGACTGCTTGAAAATGGAATTAAACTGGGTGTTCCCGGTATTGAAATAATAGACAGTAAAGCCGTATATGAAATGGAGCCTAACCTGAACCCGGGAGTCCGTGGAGCACTTTGGGCACCAAGCGCAGGAATCACTGAACCTTGGGAACTTGCTATTGCATATGCGGAAAACGCTTGCGAGAATGGCGCGGAGCTGAAGCTGAACTTCAATGTACAAGCTATTGAGAAGACAGCAGACGGCTTCACTGTAAAAGGTGAAGACCAAGAGATCAATGCAAAATTTGTTATCAACTGTGCTGGTGTATATGCTGACAAGGTCCATGACATGGTGGCAAGCGTACCAGAGTTCAAGATCCACCCAAGAAGGGGTCAGTATTTCCTTCTGGATAAGACCACAGAAGGCTTTGTAAATCATGTTGTCTTCCCTTGTCCGACAAAAATGGGTAAAGGCACACTGGTTGTACCTACAGTTGACAAGAATATTCTTGTCGGTCCTGATTCTCAGGATCTTGGCATGGAAGACAAGGAAGCGGTTCAGACAACGGCAGACAGACTGCAACATGTACGTGACCTTGTTTCAAACCTTACGACAAAGGTGCCTTTCAGAGAGCAGATTACTGAATTCTCAGGTCTTCGTGCAGAACCGGATACAGGCGATTTCATCATAGACTGGTCGAAGGGTGTCGAGGGATTCTACAACGTGGCAGGCATTAAGTCACCAGGACTTTCTTCAGCACCTGCTATTGCAGAGCGTGTTAAAGACGCAATCATTGAAGCCCTTGGTGAAGTTGAAGAAAAAGCTGCATTTAATCCTGTCAGAAGACCACGTATAAAAATGGAGCACCTTTCAGATGACGAGAAACAGGCGCTCATTGAAAAGGACCCAAGGTATGGTCGTATTATCTGCCGATGTGAAATGATTTCCGAAGGCGAGATTGTAGATGCAATCCACCGTGCGGCTGGCGGTCGAACAATCAATGGCATCAAGCGTCGTGTAAGACCGGGCGCAGGACGCTGCCAGGGTGGCTTCTGCGGTCCTAGAGTACTCGAAATCCTTTCGAGGGAACTGGGCGTTGAAGCAACAGAAATCAGACATGAAGGCAAAGAAGCAAGAGTATTGATTGGCGAAACGAAGGCCTAAGGAGGGGAAGTCATGAAACAGGTTGATATCGTTGTAATAGGTGGCGGTCCTGCAGGTCTGGCAGCAGCCATTGAAGCGAAGAAAAATGGTGTGAAGGATATTTTGGTTATAGAGCGGGACAGAGAGCTTGGCGGTATTCTGATGCAGTGCATCCATAACGGATTTGGCCTCCATGTTTTCAAGGAAGAACTTACTGGACCAGAGTATGCGGAGCGTTTTATCAAGGAACTGAGTGAGATGGGTATTGAGTACAAGCTGGACACCATGGTAACAGACATTAGTCCAGAAAAGGTTGTAAAGGCAATGAATACAACAGATGGACTCATGAACATTCAAGCAAAGGCAGTCATTCTGGCAATGGGCTGTAGAGAACGTACCAGAGGTGCAATCGCCATTCCGGGAACGAGACCGGCGGGCGTGATGAATGCAGGTACGGCTCAAAGATACATCAACATGGAAGGTTACATGGTAGGTAAGCGTGTGGTTATACTGGGTTCTGGCGACATTGGTCTGATCATGGCAAGACGTATGACCCTAGAAGGGGCAGAGGTACTTGCAGTTGCAGAACTGATGCCATTCTCAGGCGGTCTGACAAGAAACATTGTCCAGTGTCTTGACGATTTTGACATTCCACTCATGTTGTCCCACACTGTTTCTGAAATCAAGGGAAGAGACAGAGTTGAAGGCGTTGTCATCAGCCAGGTTGATGGAAATATGAAGGCTATTCCAGGCACTGAGAAAGAATACGAATGCGATACGCTGCTTCTTTCAGTAGGCCTGATCCCTGAAAATGAGCTGAGTAGAAGTGCGGGTATTGAAATTGACAGAGTTACCAGCGGACCAATTGTCAACGAAGCCATGGAAACATCCGTACCTGGCATCTTTGCAAGCGGAAATGTTGTTCACGTACACGACCTTGTGGACTTCGTAACGGCAGAAAGTAGACGTGCAGGCGCCAATGCGGCGAAATACGTTCTGGGTGAGCTGGAGAATGCTGGTCCTGTTCAGTCAACGCAAGCAGGCGAAGGTGTAAACTACATCGTTCCACATGTGATTCGCAAGACGAACATTGAAAAAGATGTGACCCTCTTCATGCGTGTAGGAAATGTCTATCACAATGCAGAGCTGGTTGTCAAAGCAGATGATGAAATCATCATGACAAAGAAGAGAAGACACATGGCGCCGGGCGAAATGGAAAGTTTGGTTATTCCATCCGACAAGCTTCCGGATACAAATGCAGTTATCAGTGTTGAAGTCGTTCAGGAGGTTGTTAAAGATGAAAAAGCATCATGATCTAGTATGTATTGTATGCCCGATGGGATGTCGCCTTACTTTGACAAAGGATGAGAGCGCACCAAAGGGATATGTCGTAGAAGGAAACATTTGTAAAAGAGGCGAGGATTACGCGATTAAAGAAATGACCAATCCAACGCGTATGCTGCCGACGACAGTTAAAATAAAAGACGGTTTCATCAGTAGATTGCCTGTCCGTACAACAGAGGCGATTCCTAAGGAACTCATTTTCAAGGCAATGGAAGAGATTAATTCCAAAGAAGTTCAAGCACCAGTAAGCTGTGGGGATGTCATCATCAAAAATATTCTAGATACTGGAGCAGACATTATAGCGACACGTAGTATGAGGAGACGATAAAACAGGTCTGGGGGGGTTCGGTTGAGATTAAGTAGCATACCCATCCATAGGATTAGGGAACGGGGCATAAAGACGCCAGAAGACTATGACATCTTCTTCGGTTCTTGGCACCAGGGCGTCTGCATTATCGATCGAGCTGGGATCGTTCAATATGTAAATCCAGCTTATGGACAAATATTCAGGCAGAGCAGGGCAGCAATCATTCATTCGAATGTATATAATCACTTGGATGATGAACTGGCAATTGATGCCCTTAAGAGAAAGAAGCATGTGGAAGGTTTTCTTCAGATGCATATTGGGGACAGAAAAATTTATGCAGAAGCGTCTCCTATGCTAGATGAAGGCGAGTTTTGCGGCGTGCTTATAAAATACGAAGACCGCTCAGAGAAGAGCAATCAGGTCGTGGATATCAGCGGTCTATTTAAGGCTGCCGAAAAAAGACGACAGGAAAATCCATTTCCAGAGATTGTGACGCAGGATGAAAAGTTTATTGGTGTGCTCAATATGGCGAGCAAGGCCGCTAAAACAAATGCAACCATTATGATACAGGGCGAAAGCGGAACGGGTAAGGAATTGGTCGCACGCGCAATTCACAAGTACAGCAAGAGAAGTGCTGGTCCGTTTGTAGCCGTAAACTGTGGTGCAATTCCTGCAAATCTCATTGAATCGGAGTTGTTCGGATATGAGGCAGGCGCTTTTACAGGCGCAGCAAGACAGAAAAAAGGTAAGTTTGAGCTTGCGCACGGTGGTACGCTGTTTCTTGATGAAATAGGGGATTTGCCGCTTGAACTGCAGGTGAAACTGCTAAGAGCCTTGCAGGAACGAGAAATCGAACGTGTAGGCGGGATGCAGACGATCCCTGTAGACGTGCGCATTTTGACAGCGACACATTGTCATTTGGAAGAAATGGTTGAAGAGGGCAATTTCCGAGAAGACTTGTTCTATAGACTGAATGTTGTTCCAATTGAATTGCCTTCACTTCGGGAACGTACTGTGGATTTCCCACTCCTTGTGAATCATTTCTCAAATATATCTGCCAACAATTTTGGAATAGAGCAACCAGTAATGACCTCCGAGGCGATGGAATATCTCCAGTCTTATGAATGGCCTGGAAATATCCGCGAGCTCGAAAATGTAATGGAACGTGTTATGATATTTGTTGATGACGGATACATTGATGTGAATGATTTGCCCCGAAATATTTCAAAGCATTACACTATGAAAAAAATATCTCAACCTTCAGCCGGACTGGTAAATCTATCGGCATTCAATGATGTCGCATCGTTTGACAGCTATGAACGCGAAATCATTGAGCTCGCCCTCAAAAAGCACGGTAGCTTCAACGCTGCTGGTAAAGCACTTGGACTGACACATAAGACTGTTGCGGCAAAGGCCAGAAAATATGGTTTGCGCGATTAGATCCCCCATAAAACGCAGCAGACAAAAATGCACAAGATAGAAATGCATAACAAATGGAAGACCGTTTATTCGAAGAAATTTCGAAATAAACGGTCTTTCTTATGTGCAAAAAGACCTTTTGTATGACCAGATATTCATTGAACTCAGTCCGTAATAGGCCCAACAGTGATTGGATCAGTGAACGGTGGTGTGAGTGTGTCTTCTCCATTGCTTTCTCTTAGAAATTCGGCATGGCGTGTGGTGTCATAATAAAGTGTGGAAATCTGATACAGATCCAGATTTGTTGTACGCGGGATGGTGAATGTTGGAAGCAATACAACTTGTATTTCTGAAACGTCTCCTTGAAGGTGTGGGTTCATAAATGCGATTATATCTTCTTGGGAAGATGAGTCATAATATCTGCGCGACAGACTTGAGTAGATATTGGAAGCATCCGAACTGAAAAGACCGTAGGGGTCAATTTCCAAATGTTTATAGCCAGACAAATGCAGGTGATTCCATCTTAGTCGAGCTTCTGCAATGATTTCGTCAGGTGTTTTAGATACGGGTTCTGACTGGGATGATTGAGCTGTGCTCATTGATAAATCAGGAATTAAATCGAGTGAGTTAGAAGTATCCGTATCTAAAATTGTTATATATGAAGTGATTGCGGGTGTGGCAAATTTGTGGACTGGTGTATATTCCTCCTCGATTTCAGTATCGTAAATTATGGGGAGCACAAGTGTTAAAATAAGCAGCAAACAGCTGAAAATACCTTTAGGTGTATTGAACATTGCGTAACGTACAGTCTGAAGGGTTTCCTGTATTTCAGAGAATTCAAGAATTGCCCAAGCGTAATTAGGGGTGTCGGGTGTTTTGCTTTTTCCAATAAGTTTGATAAGTGCCTTGTTCGTGACCGTTTGCTCATATAGGTTCACATTTACGCGTAAGCTTGGAATATCAATACTATTTTCAGTGAGGACTACAAGTCTGTCATCCTTTAACAAGCGGTGTGAAAGCTTGAATAAGGTTAAGACTTGCTTTGATTCGAAGCCTGCTTTCCCAAGCGGGGGAACCTCCTCCTTAAAGAGCATGTACTCACTGCGTCCTGCTTGACCGGTATTTAAGCTGTAGTGCATTTCGTTGTCCAACTGTGGTCCGTTGAAGGAGGAAAGATCACCATCCCTATACATGTAGACAATGTTGTTTCCAAAGTTCAACATATTGAGTTGGTCACCGTATACAAAGGCAATCGTAATGTTTAAATAAATCTGTTCAAGGTCCGGGTGTTCAGCATTCCAACGCATGATGGACTTGTTAAGGGTGAAGATCGTGTATTTTATAAGGTTGACAATACGTTTGCGCTGCTGGTTCAAGTTAATGGATTTAATACGGTCATGAAAAGACAAAATTGATTCAGAAAGCTCATTGGGTACGGATTTTTTTTCATAGGGGCTGATGAGCATGAAGAACTGCGTGTGTTTATTGGGACTGTGCAGTTTCAGATGGTCTGTTTCCATAAGCTTAAGTGTGTTGTTTTTAAGAAAAGTAACAAAAGGGCAGCCTAAAGCACACTGGGATGAACGCTGTGCTTTGATCTCAAGATTCATGCTTGTAATACGTCGCATGGTGTTCCCCCTTTTCCGTATGCTTCAATCTACGCTTTTGCATCATCAGGTTAAGTCTATTCGCAAGCCATGTGAAAAGATGTTCATGCTTTTCCAAGAAAAGAGGTTGTCGGGCAAATGTGGTGTAATCAATCTCGCGGATAAAGTTAATGGATATGAAAAGAGCGATTATAAATGTTAGGATTGAACTGCTCATAAATCCAAATCCATAAAATTCAAGACCCATAGGTAAGAATATAAGTGTAAATATGAGGTTTGTGATAAAGAAGCAAATTGTTATGGCGACAGCTTCAAGACGCGCTTCAAAATAGAGCATGACGAGCATGAGGACGAAAACAAAAATATTGAAGAGCGCACCGATGGTACATACTTGGAATATCTTCCTGATAATAATGGAGCCATTGAAAAAATGGAAAATTTGCGGTGCTGTAAGAATGATGGTTAAGGAGAGCAAGGATTGAATTTCAAAGGTATAGGCCACTTGCCTGTAAAGCGAACGGCGCATTTCCTTATTTGCGAGTAAAATCTCCTTGTAGGTTCCGATACCGTTGACCAGTCTGTAATAGCCCTTATAGGTGTCATAGAATTCTATTTCAATTGAGACGATGAAAAGGACCATTGTTGGAATGATTGTGAGGTAGGCTAGAAAAATTGCATTATCATAAAGGGGAGCATACAGATACGTATCGTAAATACTGACGCCTACATAGCTGAACCACATGAGAATGTCGTCAATCCAAAGACCTAAAGTATAGAATAGGCCAATGAAAAACAGAGAGGGATATTTATCCAGAATACGAAGGAAGTCGTATTGCAGGTTGTTTCCATGTTTGAAATTTCCGAAAAAGGTATAGGAGAGAATGATTAATGTCAGTGTCATACCGGACAAATAAGAAAAAAGCAGATTACTGCCCTCTTGATAGGCAGAAAACGGCAATGGGTATTTTGAAAAGAGTATGCCTAGGCTTATCGTTAATAATGCACCTGCAATATAGGCCTTTGATATGAGTCCGTAATCCTTGACTGCGCTCAGATATACCATGATAATCCATACCATGGTCAAGATGACAAAAAGAATAATTGACATGATTTTGTATTGAAGCGGTAGAGCCTTGTTTGCAAAGAAAAATGTGACCGCTACAAGATTGATGATACCAACAATTTTTGAAAGTCCTATAACAGAGGGTCTGATGTATTCGTACTCTTTTAAATAGAGCCTGTCTGAGATATACCGCGTTATAATGAGCTGCCATGGTGCGGTGAGAATTTGAGAGAAAACAAAGGAGTATACAATGGTTCCCATGAAAAGGTCTCGTTGGATATCAGCTTCAATAATCCAGTCGGAGAGCACAACAAGCAAGTTGACTGCAAGTACAGAGGTAATCCACGGGCCTGCAGCAACGAGAGCGGAGTACATATATGCTTTTGTACGCTCTGTAAAAGTCTGTTCTTGGAATAGTTTTTTCAAAGTGAAGCCAATACCAGCCATAAAATCACCTGTACTTGTCGTAGATACTTTTGTAGGATTGCGTAAGTCTCTCGTTGCTATATAAAGCAGAAACACGATTCCTGCCGTTGTTGGACATGTTTTCCCTTAGTGCAGGATTCCTGAGAAGTTTTAATATGGCCTCAGCTGTAGCTTTAGGTGAGACTGGAGGGACAATGATGCCTGCATGACCGAATGTGTCAGCAGGACCCTCAAGCAGTTCGCTGCAACTGCCGACATTTGTTGCAACAAATGGTATGCCGCTCGCCATGCCCTCAAGAATGACAAGGGGCATGCCTTCGGATATGGAGGTCAATGTCAATACATCAATTTCATGCAAAACTGAATGGATGTCCACACGTCCTGTAAACTTGATGGCATGTTCCAAATTCAGTATCGATATAAGATTTTGGCACTGCTCAAAGTAGGACTCATCTTCATCGGTAGGGCCGATTAAGGATAAATACGCAGTGGGTTCTGCATCGTGAACGAGTTTAAATGCACGAATGAGTGTCAGAACATCTTTTATAGGTACGACGCGGAGTATGGAGGCAACATGCATTCTACTTGAGTGAACGGGAACTACAGCATACTCAAGTGGATCAATGCCATTCGCAATTAATGAACACTTGTCTGGGGGAGCGCCTAACTCCATTTGAATTTCCTGATTTCTGTTAAATAGAGTAATGATTTCATCAGAGCTCGCATAGACACCCTTTGAAATGAAATAGAAAAATTCAATCCAAAGTTTTTTGTAACTTGTAAGAAGCCACCTTGACTTTAATATGTCTTCCTCACGTTCGCGTGCATAAATCCCGTGTTCGGTCAATATAAGCGGTTTTCCGGTTTGAAATTTTGCCATCAGGCCAATTAGCCCTGCATAACCTGTAGACACACAGTGGTAAAGGTCAGCTTCTGGTATGGGCTGTTGCATCAGGTGAATAACGGGTAGCAGCATTGATCTTACTGTCCAGAAAAACGCGTTGAATTCATACGTGTTGTATTCTTCCAAATATTTTTTTCGGATAAGTTCCCAAAACAGTCTCGATTGAAGAAAATTGAGCGTGTTGCCTATTTTGTGCGTATTTGAAATGATTTGGGCGAATGATTCCCAGTCGATTGTTTCGTTGAAAAATATAAAATCGTTGATTGCAGCCTTATGCTTTGTTGCAATCATAGGTTCTATTAGGCGTCTTTTATGTTTTAGATTCAAATAGGTGTTTAGATAATTTGTTGTTACATTTGCGACCATTGGTGGTGGTGTATATTTGAATTTCTTATATTCGTCGGGATTAGGCATGATCGATAGAATTTCAAATTCATGTTCAGGCATTTCCTGAACAAACCTGTGAATCCAAGTGGATACACCGCCTGGAATATATGGATAAGATCCTTCGGCTATAATACAGATGCGCATTACACCACATCCTTTTCGCTCCAGAAGACAACATGTGAAGAGAGTCTTTCTGGAAGTTGTGTGTACTTGTTGCGTAAATAGGTCGCATACATGGACAATTTCTCTTTTTGATTGGTTTTAAACAGATAGTTCATGATGATATAGTGTCCTTCAATATTTTCAGGATAAAGCTGAAAATAAACCTTCAATTCAAGAATGAGTTTCTTGTGTTCATCTAACTTCATTAGAGAATACAGGAGTTTTGTGTGGCTTTCTTTTGCAGAGGGAACCATTTGTATATGCTGTTTAAGCAATATGATGTAATCTTTGCGTATGACCCTTTCTACAGCTGGGTCGGGCAATCTGGATTCCAGATATTTTTCTAAAGCAGTCAAGTAGTTAACCAGATTTATTGCGGTTTGTTTTTCCAGGTATACGCTGCGTGAAGCGCTGATGTTTTTCTCAAGCTCGTTTTCAAAAGCGTTAAGAGCAGTGGCTGCATAATGTGTTACTTCGAGGTCTTCATCATTTAGGCTATCCTTTAGTAAGTAAGAATAATCGGAATCTTCGCCACTCAGCATTGAAGAGATAATATCTTTTTTTGTATCGTGCTGGGAGTATAAGAAGCGGTCTTGGAGGCTAATCGTTTTGACATCTGATGTAAATGTTGCCTGTGATTCAAGATCAAGTATTCTTTCGTAGAATATATATTTCTCGTACTCAAAAATTAATGTTTGATTGTATTCAAAATAGATGATGGAGAATTGAATCAACCCATATGCAAGGGGGCCAAAACCGGGCATTACCCAAAACATTAGATAAGGATATATTTTGTAGCGTGACTTGATTCTAGACACAGTAAACACAGAGATAGCTCCAATGAGTACATGCCGGAATGCAAAGAGCATCAATGCATCTGGTGCGTTGAAGTATTGAATGAACAATATGAAATCCAAAGTACCATAGAATACAAGTATGCTTGATGCAATATAACTCATATTGATCTCCTTTACTCATATATGTTTTCTGAAAGCCGAATCTCATAATTAAGGGCTTTTAAAATACGTTCGTTGATCATTTCAAAGGCAGAATAGGGTGTTGCAGGAAGCAAAATATGGACTTCTTTTGCAGAAACATCATAGCTATACACATCTACGGATCTGAGAACTTTTGCGATATTGTCGTGCAAGGTTTCAAAATTTATATCTATAAGAGTGTACTTCAGGTACAAGAAGCCTAAATCGAATTCAGCTTTTCGGCGTTTTTCCTGCTCCAGGCGTGTTGTGAATTCTGTGTATTGAAGAAATTGCGTGTCTGCTATATATTTATCTTCATTTATCTGCTGATCCACATAAACGGCTTGTGCTAAGGACTTGCTGACCCATTCGACAATAACCTTAAAGAGGTTGAAGGCGTATTCTGAAAGGACATCAAAATCCATGTCTTCAATATTGATGACGGCAATGACCCTGTCTTCCAGCATTATAGGTGCAGACATAAGTGGAAATGTAGGATCGTCGGTGTCATTCCATTTAAGAATTGACTTGTCATGGACCACGCTTGCGTATGCCTTCGATTTTAAGACATCTATTGTACGAATGTCTTGCCCAACTAGGCTGCCCATCCTAATTTTAAGCCTGAGCAAGTCGTGATTTTTCTTATCAACTGTATAAATGGATACGGTGGAAGCGTTTATGAACTTTTTAAGAATGCCCATCGTATCCGTATAAACATCCTCCGGGTCTAAAGAATCCAATCTGGATGCTATTTCATATAAAGAGAGAATACTGTGTTCGGCACCGATAATCTGCTTTTTCAGGTCTTTATTCACTGCCAGGGATTCTTCGTAACGCCGTCCAAGTTTTTCTAGTCCTGTTTCAAGGAGAAGAATTCGGTTGTTCAGTCTAAGCGAAACAATATCGTAGTTGTCCTTGAAAATTCCAAGAATTACAGCAGACCAGTATATGGAAAGAATATATTTGTAATAGTTGACATCACTCAAAATCTCTATGAAGGGTCCAACTTGATCTGAATAGACAGCACCGTAATAAACGCTGTACAAAGTAGCCCCTAAAATCCCGATATAGTTTCCGTAACGCAATCCGATAACTGCGGAAAGAACAATCAGAGGATGTGGACTGGCAGTCAAGAAGTCCGAAGGAGACTGGGAAATGAGGTAAAAATATGCAATTACAGATAATGAGGATACATTGATTTCAAGCAGTCCGTAAAGCAATTTTTTACGTGTCATCGTGCACTCCTATTCACTCAAGCGGCCATTATAGGTAATGAGTGTGGCGTCGTTCACACCATAGACTTGAGAGAGTTTATCAACAAATTTTGTGTCAGCACCAAGCAGAGAAATTTCCAGTGTAAGTTCAATCTGACCTGAAGAGGCGGTTTTGGATTTTATGCTGTAGTCAAGGGAACTGATTATCTTAAAAACTTCATCTTTTGCATCTTCTGAGTAATGGATAATCAGCATAAATACATCGTTTGTGTTTCGGTATCGTTTGAGAAGAACAATCATGAAACCGATGAAAATTGATCCGGTCATTGCAATCATGAAGAGGCTTGCGCCACAGGAGATGCCCACTGCGATGGCCCAAAACATGAACACAATATCCATGGGGTCCTTTACTGCTGTTCTGAATCTTACAATGGAAAGTGCCCCAACCATGCCAAGAGATAGGACCAGATTTGAATTGATTGTCAATATTACCAAAGATGTAATCATGGACATCATAACCAGAGAAATGTTGTAGTCATGGGAGTAAAGGGGGCCGTTGTAGCTTCTCTTATAAATGTAGAAAATAAACATGCTGACTATAAATGAAAATGCAAGACTCACGATGATATCAACAAAGGATACAGAACCGAAAAAATCAGACTTGCTTAAGCTGTTGCGTAGCAAATCGGTAAATGTGAATTGACTTGAAAGTGTCATAAGTCCCATGGCTACCTCTTTTCTAACTATCTGTTATATTTATGGTTTTTTTCAAGAACGAGCCTGGAAAGGCTGTATTTTGAAAATGCCGTATGTGTGCTGTCTATCCGTTCAATAATCTCCCGAAGATAGTTTGGGAGAAAGCGTCTATACTTCACTTCGAAAATTATTTTGTCATCTTCAAGAACAGGGTATACAGGCAGGGTGGTGCTGAATCCATTTTCTGAAGGAAGTCCTGCTTTGATCTGGCTGTCAAAACAAATTCGTATACCTTCGTAATTCAGAAGGTAAGCTTCGCGGTCGTATCCAACAATAACTTTTGGCAGGAGTCGCTTTGTCTTGCAGGCAACTACAAACTCCTTGTAGACCGGTGTATCGTACTGGTCTATATGCAGCTGTTCAGGATGTGTCAGTGCAATTCTGGCAATATCCCTGTCAATTGACATGTCGGACTTATACGTGATACCGCCGCGCTTTCCCTTTTTCTCTAGTTTTATGAAAGTATCTGAAAAATCATAAAAACGGATTCTGAATTTTCTACGTTCGAAGACGCCGTTGATTTTCTCATAATAGGCACTGTCAAAAGGGTCATCGAAATAAAAGCTGCGCACGTTATAAAACTTGTTGAAACCTGTATGCGGGTCTGCCTTCAAAATACGAGGGAGAAGCTGCTTTAACAGTGTGTATTGTCTTTTATCAATGATAAATTTATGCTCATAACGTCCTTGATCTTCTTCCATAGGATTACCGCCGTTCTTCCAGTTCATATTTTTTAATACCAAAATAAGCGTTGTTATATTCATCGTCGTACTCGTCCATGGCGAATTGCAGGTTGCCCTTTTCGTCAATCACTGTCACACGCCAGAAATAGGTGCCAGGACTGAGGTTTTTAATGGATATCTCGTTGTATGGTGTAACTTCGTTGTAGACAACCGTATCGAAAGTAGGTGTTTGGCTGATTTCAAAGTGATAGGTTATGTCATCATCCTGAAAATCATAGGATTGGTCCCAGTTAAATAAACTGAACTCGCCAAGTGGTGTCGCGTCACCTAGAAAGATTGGCATGGGCTTTTCCAGGCTCTTGTAATAGCGTTTTAGATTCAGGTCAATTACGGTTTTCAGTCGTTCAACCTCTTCACTTCTTTGCTCTAGAGATCCTCTAAGGCCTAATACATCTGGTCCTCTAGATACATAGGGCAAAACAACTTGATTGTACTCATCGATTTTATTTTCAAGGTTCATATCGCTGAGCTGATAATAGATTTCATCAATACGGCTGTTTAGCAGGTTGATATTGCTAGGATCTTTAAAAAATCTGCTATGAAGCGGCACACTCCAGTAGTTGGCAAGCCCGACTCGCCACGGTGCCAGGTAATTGGCTGAATAGGTCTGGATCTGGTCGTAAAAATCAAATGCGCCATCGTAGTCCCAAGGCAGAAAATAAAAGGTCTCATGGTCCTTTGGCTTGTAAAGGAAGAAATTCTGTGTGTTGGTGTCCCGATTATCAAGCAGGATGTTCACTGCCAGCCAGGTAATGTAGTTGTCCAGCTGCAGATGCCTGTTAACGCTTGTGTTTATATTGACCAGATAATTGTTTACTGAAGAGACCAGCTCAATGATTTCCTCATGGTCACCACCATTTTCAATACTGAGGATTTCTTCAAACTTGTCCTTGTCGTATTTGTTGTCTGTTTTAAGGCGCAGGTCCTTGTTTTTTTGGAAAAAGAAGTTCTCAGCCTTGTAGAGAAGACCGTCCTTATCGAGTCCGTGTGCCTTGAGGTAATCATTGTCAATAGATTCGACATGGGTGAAGAGGCCGAAGTCGACAAAATCTCCATCAATATCACCGCGGCTCAGGTCCTTGACGAACACATGAATGAACTTGGTTCTTAAACTCGGTAAATAGTCGATTTTCTGTATGATGTCAAAAGCAAGCTTGTTACGGAAGCGGGTGATATCATAGGGATGCTTGTTGAGGTTGATTTTGTCGAATCCCAGCCATGTTCCGAATTGCCTGTCTAGGTTGATGCGATAAGACTTCTGGTCTGCATTTCGCGTCGATTGCCCTCTGAGTTTGATGGTCCCGTTGGCCTTATGAATGCCATAGCCGTAGTACCCCGCTAGGGTACCGTTCAGATTACCTTCCTGAAAGAGGACTGGAAGCTCGGGGTCATCCCCGTCCTTTGAGTTTTTATCATCGTTGATGTCAGAGAAGGTGTAGGTCGTAAGTGAACCCGGATTTGATGGGTATATGGTCAAGTAGACAACATGAACCTGGAGCGGATCGTCGTGCTCGTAGAGGGTCTTGTCGTCTTCGATGGAAGGTGCATTCCCTTCGTAATTAATTTTTTCAGCCTCTATGACATAGCCTTCACAGCCGGAAAGCATAAGAATGACGCAACTTGCAAACAGAAAAATGAGTTTTTTCATAATATATTCACACCCCACTAATCAGAACGGTTATATAAGAAATGAATACCCATTTCACTGTACAAATATCAAGAACTGTACATATATGTAAATTGTTTTTCGACTTTATTCGACATTCGTATTTTCAAGTGTTCATATTTTATAAAAAAGTGTGTGTTATAATTTACAAAAGACAGAGCATTAAAAATCACTTATGTCAAAATTGGAAAGAGGGAATAATATGTCACACCTTAGAGAAAGAACGGAGATTCCTGAAAACTATAAATGGGATATTGCATCGCTTTATAACGATGAAGCATTATGGGAAACTGACTTTGAGAATGCGCAAGCTCTGATTGAAGAGGTTGCAGGTTTCCAAGGAGCGGTCCTAGCGTCACCAGAGTCTCTTCTCAAGACTCTTGAAACCGAGCACCAGCTGGACCGAGTACTGTCAAATCTATATACATTTGCGAAAATGAAGCAGGATGAGAATACAAAAGAGGCCCACTATCAGGGGATGACTTCACGTGCAGAGTCTCTGGCGGTCAAGGCTGCTGGCGCAAGTGCCTATATCGTTCCGGAAATTTTGGAGGCAGAGGACGGTCTTGTAGCGACCTTTGTATCGAAACTGGATAGTCTCAAGCTCTACGAACAGTATCTTGACAATATCATCAGAAACAAGCCGCATGTGCTCACTGCTGGAGAAGAGGCTATTCTGGCTCAGGCTGGTGAACTGGCGTCTGCACCATCCAATATATTTGGCATGCTCAATGCCGCGGATCTTAAGTTTCCTGTTGTAAAGGATTCAGAAGGGGCAGACCTGCAGCTTTCACACGGCAATTTTGTACCGACGCTTGAATCGCGTGACAGACGACTGCGAAAGGATGCATTTGAAGCATATTACAGCATTTATGAGGGGCATAAGAATGCAATCGCCATGATGGTGCAGTCTGAAATCAAGAAGAATATTTTCTTTTCAAGAACGAGAAAGCATGAATCGGCGCGCCATGCATCCCTATTCAAAAATAATGTCGATGTGCAGGTGTATGACAGCCTGATCAGTGCCGTTAATGAATATTTGCCATCCATGCATAAGTATATGGCTCTTAGAAAGAAAGCCCTTGGTGTTGACGAACTCCATATGTATGATGTATACACGCCGATTGTCAAGAATGTGGACATGAAGATTCCTTACGAAGAGGCGACTGAGACAGTCCTTGAAGCTTTGAAGCCACTTGGCCAGGATTATTGCAATATCGTGGATGGCGCCTTCAAGGAGCGCTGGATAGATGTCTATGAGAATGTTGGCAAACGCAGTGGGGCCTATTCATGGGGAACCTACGACTCCAAGCCTTTCATTCTACTGAACTATCATGATACCCTTGATAACATGTTTACTTTGGCCCATGAAATGGGACATTCAGTGCACAGCTACCTGACACATAAGAATCAGCCTTATGTTTACGGCAACTACAGCATTTTCCTTGCAGAGGTTGCTTCAACGACGAATGAGGTGCTGCTGACAAATCATCTGCTGGACAAGC
Source organism: uncultured Acidaminobacter sp. (assembly GCA_963678925.1). Taxonomy (GTDB): domain Bacteria; phylum Bacillota; class Clostridia; order Peptostreptococcales; family Acidaminobacteraceae. The sequence goes on from OY787533.1 coordinate 3,154,607, forward strand.
TTGATGACGGGCCTGAAAAGCTCTATGTGCTGAATCATTACCTGGAGTCATTCAGGGGTACCGTATTCAGACAGACCATGTTTGCTGAGTATGAAAGAGATATTCATGAAATGGTTGAACGCGGAGAGGCGTTGACACCTGAAACGCTTTGCAATCACTATCGTGCGCTGAATGAAAAATACTATGGTCCAGATATGGTCATAGACAGCCAAATCGATATGGAATGGGCACGCATACCGCATTTCTACTACAATTTCTATGTTTTCCAATATGCAACTGGATTTTCTGCAGCGGTAGCTCTGGCTGAAGGCATTGTGAAAGACAAGCAGCCTGCGGTAGACAAGTATCTGGGGTTCCTAGGTGCAGGCAGTTCCAAGTATCCGCTTGAGATCCTGAAGGGTGCAGGTGCAGATATGTTGTCTGGCATGCCAGTTCGCAACGCGCTTGAGAAATTTGATCAGCTGGTCGACGAAATGGATAAGCTGATGCTTTAGAGGAGGCACGACGAGATGGAAAATGCATTCATGAGACGGCTGGCGGCACTAACACTCATTTGTGTCCTTGGGCTTTTGCGATTTGCGCCTGTGACATATGCTGCGGCGGAAGATGAAGTAAATGCATACAATCTCTATTATGCATTCGATTCAAACAAGCAGTTTAAGAGTTTTATTTCAAGAGGTGTCTCTGAACAGGTTGAAAGCATCACCTTTGGGTGGGCGAGTATACTGCAGGACGAGGACGGGACCCTTAAGCTTGAGTATGAAAGGGGTGACTTCCGTATTCCTGTCGGATATGAGGAAGTGCTCAATCAGGCTAGGGAAGCTGGTCTAAAGGTATACCTGAACATTTATTCTGCAGGTCCCTACGATAAGCTGCTTGAATCCACACCAAAGCTGCTGCCGCAAATTAAGGACCTTGTGACAGGGCGAAGTGTCGAAGGGGCAGAATTTGATGGAATCGTCCTCGACATGGAGGGGCTCACTGCCTCTGTTCAGAAGAATTATTCGGCGTTTGCCTGGATTGTTAGCGACGCCATAGGAACCCGCGATAAAACTACAATTCTTGCCCTGCAGCCTGCTCGAGGCGCAGATTATGGTATCTTGAACCAGTTTGCAGACGGCTACATTCTTATGCTGCATGATTATGAACCCAAGTATTACAGCCTGCCGGTCAGCGAGTCAAAACCGGTGGTGACACCACTCGCACCTACAGACAGGATGCTGTCTGACCTTGGCGCTGAGCTCGAGGCCATTGGTCAGGAAAAGCTTGACAGTGTATGGCTGCAGCTCAATCTTGCAACAGCCCAGTGGAAGGTCAAGGGGGGCTGGATTACAGGGCCGGGTGGAGAACGATATCCTTATCGACCGACCTACGAGACCCTGGTGCAGCGTATGGCAGTTATTGAAAGAGAAGACGATTCAGGCTTCAAGCGCTTTGAGGATGGGTCACCCTATCTGCATTATTATGATAGCGCTGACGAAACCTGGAACACCATATGGTATGAGGATGAAACCAGCTTCGCTGTAAAAATGAAAGGTGCCAGAGACTTGGGAATCGGCAGATTTTCTGTATGGCGTATGGGGAATCTTCCTGAGATTGGACGGTATAACCTCGATATGCCGACAGCACTCGGTTTGATTGAATAGTTTAAGCTGTGAAACGCATTGCGTTTCACAGCTTTCTTTACGAAAAGGCATAGAAAGCTGGTCTGTATTTCTTTATAGAAGAAGATGTGAGATTTCTTTCATGAAACCGTTGGGGAGTCTATGTGCATTTGTTATAATAATTACAAATGGTTATTTGGGAGGCAGCATATGAATCAGAATTTTTTTAAAAGAAATCGCGAGGCTCTTGTCAAAAAGCTGCAAGAGGGCTCTGTAGCAGTACTTTTTTCTGGAAGCGCACCATATTATTCTGGCGATGGTCAGTATCCATATACACCGAATAAGAATTTTTACTATCTGACTGGACTTGAACGGGAGAATTTTATTCTCCAGTTTGTTAAGAAAAACGGACAGGTTAAAACGACGCTTTTCATAGAAAGACCAAATCCGGATATTGAAAAATGGACTGGAATCAAGATGAAGCGGGATGAAGCCATTTCAGTGAGTGGCATCGAAGCGGTGGACTATGTGGAGGCTTTCGAGACCCAGCTCAACCGTGTGCTTATCGACGGAGACGTTGACCGCATGTATCTGGACATTGAGCGTCAGGCCTTCAACAGTCCTGAAACCTATCCGATGGCATTTGCGAGAACAATCGGTTCGAAGTATGCATTTGTTGACATCAAGACGCTCCATAAGCAAATGGCAGAACTGCGTGTCATTAAGAGCGCCGAGGAAGTTGACGCGCTAAAACGTGCCAACCTTCATACCAAGCAAGGCTATGATGCGATTTTAAGAGAAATCGCCCCTGGTAAAAAAGAATACGAAATGTCAGCGCTGTTTGAATACAAGACAAAATGCGCCGGATCACCGGGGCTTGGTTTTCCGACCATAGCTGCTTCAGGGGCAAATGCAGTGATTCTGCATTATGTTGAAAACGACTCTACAATGCAGGCAGGCGACTTGCTGCTGCTGGATTTTGGAGCCCTAGAGTGCAACTACAGCGCAGATGTCAGCAGAACCATTCCGGTAAGCGGCAAATTCACCGAACGTCAAAAGCAGATATACAATATTGTACTTAAGGCACAGCAGGCTGTAATTGATGCCATAGAGCCCGGTATAGCCTATTCAAGACTGAATGAGATCTGCAAGGAAGTTCTTTGTGCAGAGTGCAGGGCAATAGGTCTCATCGAGAAGGATGAGGATCTTTCAAAATACTACTATCACGGCGTAGGGCATTTTCTGGGGCTCGATACACACGACGTGGGCAACCGCGAGCAGAAGCTGAAGGCGGGTATGGTAGTAACTGTGGAACCTGGCCTGTACATTGCTGAGGAAGCCATTGGTATTCGTATTGAAGATGACATTCTTGTAACGCAGGATGGCCATGAAAATCTCACACTGGATATGCCAAAGGACGCCGACGAAATTGAGCGTGTCATGGCTGGCAGATAAAAAATTAAGATGAAGCAGTAATTATATGACAGGATTGGTCTGAAATGCGGGATAGAATTGATTTTGATTTGGTTGATTCACCCAAGTTCGGCTATAATGATAATGACGAAAATCTGTTTTGACAAGACCAGTCAAACCGGATGATTTGTAGATGGGAAATGGTGTGTGACGTGGCAAAAAGAAAATATTTGAAACCCGATGAAGTTGAATTTGTAATTCAGGAGCTGGAAAAAATGTATCCTGACGCAAAAGCCGAGCTGGATTTTACAAATGCATTCGAGTTGCTCATCGCAACCATACTATCCGCACAGTGTACCGATGTGCGTGTGAACAAGGTCACAGCTGAGCTTTTCAAAATAGTGAAGGCGCCAAAGGACATTGTCGATATGCCTGTGAAGGAACTTGAAGAGCATATTCGGACATGCGGACTCTTTCAGTCAAAAGCCAAGAATATCAAGGCGACCTGTGAGATGCTGATGAATGACTACGCCTCTGAAGTTCCAAGTGACCGCGAAGTCCTTGTAAAGCTTCCAGGTGTGGGCAGGAAGACCGCCAATGTCGTAGTGAGCAATGCCTTCGACCAGGCTGCAATTGCGGTGGACACCCATGTGTTTAGGGTTTCAAACAGATTGGGCCTTGCGCATAGTGATAATGTTTTAGAAACTGAAAGACAGCTGATGAAGAGGCTGCCGGAAGAAATCTGGTCCAAAACGCACCATACTTTGATTTTCCATGGCAGAAGAATGTGCAAGTCTAGAAAGCCGGACTGTGACAATTGTCCGGTGAATTCAGTATGCTTATATCATAAATACAATTCGAAGTAAGATGGCAGATGCCCATAGAACCAAGTGTTGAGTGTGAAAGGTAGAATGGTGGAGCAGATGATTTCAATGCCGCTGAATCAGCAGAATTTGATTTTTTCTTTGGATATAGGAACACGAAATGTTGTTGGCAGTATTGCTGAAAAAGTAGAAGACACATATATCGTGCATGATTATGAAATAATGGAGCATCCCGACCGAGCCATGCTTGATGGTCAAATCCATGATATTGACAAGGTTACCCGTGTGGTTGAAAAAGTGAAAGTCGCACTTGAAGAACGCAATGAAATTCACCTCAAGCAGGTTGCCATTGCGGCTGCAGGTCGAGCGCTGAAGACACAGTCCATTCATGTTGAAAGGACGCTTGATTACACCCAGGAAATTGAAAAGTCCATGATGGACAGTGTGGAGATGGAAGGTATACAGCTTGCCCAGCATAAGCTTGGCGAAACGGACCCCCTTGCTGAAACACGCTACTACTGTGTGGGCTACTCCGTAATCAATTATTATCTGGACGGAAGCATGATTATCAACCCCAAGGGACATCGCGGGGCGGTGCTTTCTGCTGAAATCATTGCAACCTTCCTGCCCCATATTGTTGTGGACAGCCTTTATACGGTGATGTCACGTGCAGAACTGGAAGTCATCAGTCTGACCCTGGAGCCTATTGCTGCAATCAACATTGCCATACCGCAGAAGCTAAGACTACTCAATCTGGCCCTTGTTGATGTTGGTGCAGGCACATCCGATATTGCCATTACCAAGGATGGATCCATAGTATCCTATGGCATGGTGGACATGGCCGGTGATGAAATAACAGAAGTGCTTGCAAGGGAATTCCTGCTCGATTTCGACGCGGCAGAGAACCTGAAGCTAAGACTCATGAAGGAAGAACAGCTCAGCTTCAGCGACATAGTGGGCATTCCTTACAATATGCACAGGGATGAAATACTCAGCCGTATTGAAGGCACAATAGACAAGATTACAAACAGCATTTCTGAGCGCATACACGAAGTGAATGACAGACCGCCAAGTGCCATATTCTGTATTGGTGGCGGATGCCAGGTGCCGGGTTTCACAGAGAAACTCGCCAAAGCCCTTGAACTGCCGAAGGAACGTGTCGTCATCAAGGGAACGGAGATGCTTGAAAATGTTGAGTTCAAACCGGACCCGCTCCACGGTCCGGAATACATTACGCCACTTGGAATCGGCTTTACTGCATTTAATGACAAGGAACATGACTTCCTTCAGGTGTCTGTCAATGAAAAGCCAATCAGGCTCTTTAACTCAAAGCAGCTGACCGTTTCAGACGCACTCATTCTTGTGGGCTTCAATGCAAGAAAGCTCCTGGCCGAACGCGGAGAATCCTTCCAGGTAGTGCTCAATGAAGAAAGAAGAACTGTGCTGGGCGACTACGGTGAGCCGGCACGTATTTTCATAAATGGTGCACCAGCGAGTCTGGATACGCGTCTTAGAAATAAGGATTCGATTCATATTCAGCCGGCCGTACCGGGGAAAAAGCGTGAAATGCAGTTGGACGAGCTTGTTGACATGCATGCGAAAATTCGCGTGAATGGGCATGAAATCGCCATGGTCCGCGGCGTTCGTGTCAATGGCGAGCTCAAAAATGAGAAGTATATTCTAGGGACCAACGATCAGGTTGAGGTGATTGACATTAAGACCGTCGCTGATTTGGCTGCACATCTTGATCTGACTACGGAACTGATCGGGTTTGAAGTGAATGGAAAGTCGGTTTCCGAAGATTGGCTTCTCAAGAGAAATGACCAGGTCAACTGGATTAGGAAGACACGTGAAACCAGTGATATGCTTACCGTTGAAGACGTGGTTGATGAAATTGACATGAATAGGGATGAAGCAGTCGCTGAAGGCATTATTGCCATGGACGAGCTGGACGATGCACAGGCAGATGAGGCAAAGAATCAGCCAGTCGTTGAAGAGCCTATTGTACAGACCTATTATTTTAGTGTGAACGGAAAGCAGATAGAGGTCTCGAACACCAAAAGCATGATGGTGTTTGTAGATATTTTTGAGCATATTGATTTTGATATCAGTACCCCAAAAGGCATACTGGATTTGAAGCTGAACGGGGTAAGGGCGCGGTACACAGATGTTCTCAAAAGTGGGGATGTCATTGAAATAGGCTGGAGGTAACCATGTCAGACGGGTTGTTTGATAAGGACGTCAAGTGTCCAGTGTGTGGACATAAGTTTAAAACGAAGAAAGTAAAGACAGCTTCTATCAAGGTTGTCAAAAGAGATACAGATTTCTGTGCATATTATGGTGGAGAAAATCCAACCTTCTATGGTGTTTATGTATGCCCAAAATGCGGATACAGTTCCTTTGAAAGCATCTATATGGAAATCAGCAACGCACAGAAGGAATTTGTCAGACAGAAAATCATGTCCAACTGGAGCGGACGGGATTATTGTGGTCCGAGAACCGTTGAAGATGCCATTGAGGTGCATAAGCTCGCACTTCTCAACTTCAATGTCATGAGCGCAAGCAAATTCGCCATCGCAAAAGCATGTCTGCGACTGGCTTGGTTCTATAGACTCCAGGAAGACGAAGAGAAGGAAATGGCCTTCATAAAGCATGCCGCGCAGAACTATGAGTTTGCTTTTTCCAATGAGGAATTTGAAAATGCGGGCGAGAAGGAGTATGTCATCTATTTTCTTCTGGGAGAGCTGAACAGACGGCTTGGAGAATTTAGAAAAGCGACGACCTTCTATGACATGGCAATCAGACATCCTGAAATAGATACGCAGAAGCAAATCAAGCAAATGGCTCAGGAGCAGCGCATGGCTGCATCCGAGGAGTATAGAAAACACAAGGAAGCAATGAAAAAAGGGGAAGCTGATGAAGTCTAGCATCATAATGATCACAGGTGGCGCGCGAAGCGGAAAAAGCAGTTTTGCCGAACAGCTGTGCATGGAGCATGGAGATAGAGTTGGATACGTAGCAACGGCTGAAGCTATGGATGATGGCATGATAGAACGAATCAAGCGACATCAGGAAAGACGACCAGACAGCTGGATGACTTTTGAGAAACAGCGCGATTTGGATCTTCTTTTCAGTGCGCCTGAAATGAAGGCGTATGATGTTTTTTTATTGGACTGCCTCACGGTTCTGACGACCAACCTCATGCTTGAAGACTTTAGCATTGACTGGGACACTGTGCCAAGAGATAAGATCAACGCCATAGAAGCATCCGTTCTCGAACAGATCGAAAGCATGCTGCGTGCTGTAACAGCAAATGGCCTGCGCGTTATAATCGTAACCAATGAGGTGGGTCTGGGGATTGTACCGGAAAACAGACTTGCCAGAGTATTTAGGGACATTGCCGGAAAAGTGAACGAAATGGTGGCGGCAGCTGCTGAAGAGGTTTATTTTGTTGTGTCTGGCATCCCGATGAAGATAAAGGGGTAATGGTATGAATCAGCTCATACTCATGATACAATTCTTTACGAGAGTACCGATAAGCATTCAGGTACCTGCATCAGAATCCGATTTCGCCAAGGGGGTCAAGTGGCTGCCTTTGGTTGGACTCTTGATAGGGGGTATACTTGCGGGGAGTCACATGTTGTGTGCCCCGTATTTTAATGCCTTCACATTAGCTGTGGGCATGGTCTTCCTTGAAGTCTTCCTGTCTGGCGGATTGCACTTGGATGGACTCGCGGACAGCTTTGACGGCCTTTACTCCAACAGAGGCAAAGAACGTATTCTTGAAATAATGAAGGATAGCAGAATTGGTTCAAATGGTGCTTTGGCACTGATTGCCGTCCTGCTGTTCAAAATTGCCTTGTTGACCAACTTGGAGGTTGACCAGAGAACAATTGCCCTATTGCTTATGCCAGTCATATCCCGATTTGGTATTGCATTTGGATCATACATATCGGTTTATGCAAGGGAAAATGGCATGGGTCAGTTTTTTATTGGGAATATCAGCACGCCGCAAATTTTGGCGACGACGTGCATGACGGTTCTTGTTCTCATGATTTATGTGAAAAGTCTCATCGTATTTGCAGTCGCCCTTGTCTTTAACATATTCTATGTAAGACATGTAAAGCGCATTATAGGCGGCATGACAGGAGATACACTGGGGGCAATGATCGAATTGACAGAATTGGTGCAGCTTCCGGTCTGGATATTGCTGTTCAACATATTATAGAAGGTGGCGACAAATATGAAGTTTATACTCGTGAGACACGGGGAGACCGAATGGAATTCCACGGGTAAATTTGGCGGATTCGCTGATGTGCCCCTAAATGAAACCGGTCTTCATCAAGCGCAGTGTGCAGGTGAGAAATTGCGCAATGAATCAATTGATGCAGTGTATTGCAGCACATTGTCCCGTGCGGTTAAAACAGCAGATGAAATTCTGAAATATCATGATTTACCCGTTACATACTGTGATTCAATTCGCGAGATGAATTTTGGGAAATGGGAAGGGCTGACCTACAAGGAGATTCATGCAATCTATCCTGTCGAGGCACAGGCATGGATTGAAAATTATACGAATGTACCTTGTCTTGGCGGTGAGTCCCTAAAAATGTTCTATGAGCGCATTGCGAAGGCGTTTGAAGTCATTCGCAGTGAGGTGAAAGCCCATGATACAGTTCTCATTGTCGCACATTCAGGTGTTGTAAAAGGAATTTTGGCCCACGAAATCGTTGGGTCAGTAGAAGGTTTTTGGAAGTTCAAAGTTCAAAATGGAAGCATTGCCATTCTTGAATATGATCAGGACTTCCCAATTTTATGCGAGCTTAATGGTTAATGAGGTGATAATATGCAGCCGCGAATTGTGATAGCAGGCACCCATAGCGGTGCTGGAAAAACAACTCTGACAACGGGCGTACTGCGCGCGTTATACAATCGTGGACTTAAAGTTCAACCCTTTAAAAGCGGACCGGATTATATAGACCCGGCCTTCCATACCTTTGTAGCCGGCAGAAAGTCTAGAAATCTTGATGTCTGGATGCTTGGTGAGGCAAAGGTGCGCCAGCTGTTTGCTAAAAATGCAGCTGATGCGGATATCTCCGTTATTGAAGGGGTGATGGGTCTCTACGATGGTCTGGGAACGAAAAAGGACAGTGGCAGCACGGCGCACCTGTCAAAGGTTCTAGATGCACCTGTCATTCTGGTTGTCGATGCACGAGGCATGTCTGCCAGTGCCGCAGCCATGGTCACAGGTTATGTGAAGTACGATGAAGATGTCAGAATTTCTGGCGTTATTCTTAACAATATCCATGGAGACAAACATTACAATCTTTTAAGAGAAGCCATTGAGCGCGACACGGATATTCCGTGTGTCGGTTATCTGAATACCAATAAGGCCATTTCCCTTGAAAGCAGGCATTTGGGTCTGGTACCTTCTGTTGAGGTAGAAGCGCTTGGTGAGAAATTGGATGAGGTAGGCCGCATGGTGGCGGAAACCGTGGATATTGACAAGATTCTTGAAATAGCCCATGGTGCGAAATCCTTTGAAGAGACCTATGTGCAGGCGGAACCAGTCGTTGAACGACCTGTGAAAATTGCCATTGCAAAGGATAGTGCCTTTAATTTTTATTATCAGGACGCCCTTGACCTGCTTGTGGAATATGGCGCAGAGCTGGTGTACTTCAGTCCGGTTTCAGATGACAGCATTCCGAAAGGTGTTTCAGGTATTTTTCTCGGTGGCGGTTTTCCTGAAGTATTTGGAGCGGCCATTGAGTCAAACAGGCAAATGCGTGAGGCGATTAAGTCGGCTATTGAGTCGGGTATGCCGGTCTATGCAGAGTGCGGGGGTCTGATGTACCTTTGTGACAGTATTGAGGACCTAGAGGGTAAAGTCTTTGAAATGTGCAAGATCTTCCCTTATCCTTCAAAAATGACAAAGCGTCTTCAGCGCTTTGGTTATGTGGATGTGGCACTTGAGCAGGGTACGGTTCTGTCAGAGGAAGCTGAGCATGTGCATGCCCATGAGTTCCACCGTTCACTTGTCGAGCATGATGGTGCATGGACATTCAAATATCAGGTGAACAGAGCGCGTGAAGGGGAAACGCACAAGGTGTGGCAGTGTGGACTGCAGTATAAGAACTGTCTGGCTGCATATGCCCATATCCATTTTCACGCGAATCCAAATTTGGCCAAAAACTTTGTAAAGAGCTGCAGTAGATATCAAGAAGGAAAGGAAATATAGTCATGGATAAATTCTCAGGCAAGTCGATTATGATACAGGGAACAGGTTCTTCTGTAGGAAAAAGCATTATCACTGCGGGCCTTTGCCGCGTGTTCTATCAGGACGGTCATGAACCGGCACCTTTCAAATCCCAAAATATGGCACTGAACTCCTTCATTACAAAAGAAGGTGGCGAAATGGGCCGTGCGCAGGTTGTTCAGGCGGAAGCGGCAGGTATTGAGCCTACGGTTCTAATGAATCCGATTCTGCTTAAGCCTTCTACAGATAAAAAGGCACAGGTCATACTCAATGGCAAGGTGCATGGAAACATGTCTGCTACGGAGTATCACGCATACAAGCCACAGCTGCGCGATATGGTGGGCGATACATATCAGGAACTGCTTAAGGATCATGGCGTGGTCGTGATTGAAGGCGCAGGAAGTCCTGCAGAAATCAACCTGCGAGAAAATGATTTGGTGAACATGGGCATGGCTGAAATTTCAGATTCTCCAGTCCTTCTTGTTGGCGATATTGACAGAGGTGGTGTATTCGCGTCACTTTATGGCACTGTCATGCTTCTTACAGAAGAAGAAAGAAAACGCGTCAAGGGCTTTGTCATCAATAAGTTCAGAGGAGATGTGGAAATCCTCAAGCCGGGTCTTAAAATGCTTGAAGACCTGACAGATATTCCCGTGCTGGGTGTTGTGCCTTACTCAGACATTCGTGTTGAGGATGAAGATTCGCTTGCAGAGCGTTTCAATCACAAGCAGAACTACGGTGCGCAGATTCAGATAGAAGTGCTATACCTGCCACACGTTTCAAACTTTACTGATTTTGATGTTTTCGAAACACAGCCGGACGTCAACGTACGTTATGTCATGCGCGGTGAAGCAATCGGTGATCCGGATGTCCTGATCATACCAGGTTCGAAGAATACCATTGAAGACCTGATTTACCTGAGAAATTCAGGGCTAGATGAGCAGATCCTTCGACTTGCAAGAAAAGGAAGACGCATCGTGGGCATTTGCGGCGGCTATCAGATTCTGGGAAGAACACTCAGAGACCCTAAGCACACAGAGAGCAGTGTAGCTGAAACAAACGGTCTTGGACTTCTAGGCATAGATACGGAATTTGCCGTAGAAAAGACAACCACACAGGTGGATGCGGTAATTGGTACGGACCTTTGCGGCGAATTCAAGGCGGTTGAAGGCATGCCGGTCAAAGGCTACGAAATTCATATGGGTCAGTCCGACCGTGATGCGGATGTTAAGCCTTTTGTGCATATTCAGACGCGACTCGGCGAAAAAGTGGATGTGTGGGATGGTGCTGTCAATACAGAAGGAAATGTCATGGGTACTTATATCCACGGTATTTTTGACGACGTGAAGTTCTGTAGAGCCTATCTAAACGAAATAAGAAAATCAAAGGGACTCGATGCAGTTGAAAGTGACTTGGAGAGCTTTGCAGCATTCAAGGAAAAGGAATACAATAAACTGGCTGATCTCATGCGTGCGCATTTGAATATGGACGAGATTTACAAGATAATTCAGGAGTGGTAAAATGCTGGCGTTTTGGATAGGATATTTTGCTGATCTCATATTTGGAGATCCATACTGGATGCCACACCCCATTCGTTTAATCGGAAAGCTCATAGAAAATATGGAAAAGCTTCTGAGACGAAAGGACTCAAGTTCGTCTGCTCTCAAATTTTCGGGTGTGATTTTACTGGTTGGTGTTGTGGGAATCACTTATCTGGTTTCCTTTGGTATTCTGAAAATAACTGGCCTGATATCGCCTTATTTGAGAATTGGCATTGAAGCGCTTATGATCTATCAGATTCTAGCGACCAAGTGTCTGGATGTTGAGACGGCCAAGGTTGCATCAAACCTTCAAAAAGGGGATATCGAAGGTGCAAGACATGCCATTTCCATGCTGGTCAGCAGGGACACAGAGCATATGGAAGCTGAAGACATGGTGCGCGCAGCAGTGGAAACCCTGACTGAAAATATTGTTGATGGCATCATCTCGCCAATGTTCTTTATCGCACTTGGGGGTGCGCCGCTTGGCTTTGCCTTTAAGGCGGTGAATACCCTGGATTCCATGGTCGGCTATAAGAATGAAAGATATTTGGATTTTGGGTGGGCGAGTGCCAAGTTCGATGATGTGGTGAACTACATTCCAGCACGCCTTACAGGAATGCTCGTGGTTGTTTCCGCATTTCTGCTGGGCATGGATTATAAGAACGCGGCGCGCATTTTGGTTCGAGACAGAAATAACCACAGCAGTCCCAACAGTCCTTATTCTGAGGCGCCTGCTGCAGGTGCCCTTCGAATTCAGCTGGGTGGCAGAGCGTGGTATTTTGGAGAAATGTCCATAAAGCCAACAATGGGTGATCCCTTAGAATCACCTACAACAGAGCATATTGGAAAGGCGAGCAGGCTCATGTACCTGACCAGTTTTCTGGGCATAGCATGTGCTTCACTCAAACTTTTGTTTTAGAGTAGTATGAGGATGTGTAATATGATTAAGGAACATGGCGGCAACATCTATAAAATCAGCAGGGACTATGGCTATGCATTAGATGATATTCTCGATTTCAGTGCAAACATCAATCCCTTGGGTGTCCCTGAAAAGGGGCGGGCGGCAATTGCGGCGTCGGTAGACAGTTTGGTCAATTATCCTGATCCTGATTATTATGATTTTTGCACTGCGGTTGCAAAGCATCATAATTTGGACGCGTCTATGGTTTTTCCGGGAAACGGCGCAATCGACAGCTTGTACTCTGCCGTGCGGGCTGCAAGTCCTGAGAAAGTCCTAGTCAGCGTGCCCAGCTTTGTCGAGTACGAAAAAGCGGTTGCCAAGGCAGATGCCCTCTATGTACCTGCCTACAGGAAGGAGGAAGGCGGATACAGATTTGATGTTGAGACCTTTCTTGAGCAGATAACCGAGGATGTTGATCTGGCAATTCTATGCAATCCCAATAATCCGACAGGAGATTTGGTTTCCCGTGCATCCATTTTAAGGATTCTTGAGAAATGCAGAAGTGTGGGTGCCTACCTTCTTCTCGATGAAGCTTTTATGGAATTTGCGGAACACTTGGGTGCAGAGTCTTCTGTTGACCTGCTTGCAAGTCATAAAGAACTGATTGTTTCCAGATCCCTGACCAAGTATTATGCGGTGCCTGGACTGCGTGCCGGTTATCTTCTAGTGTCAGACGCCCGCATTATGGACGCCTTGCGGTCAAATGCTGAGCCGTGGAAACTGAACGCGCTTGCAGATGCCTTTTCAAGGGCGGTGCTGACAGATAAGGCTTACGATAAGGCTACGGGAGAATGGATCCGAACGGAGAGTGCCCAGCTTCTGAGTGCCCTGAATGCATTTGAAGATATTTCCGCATATGCGACATATGGCAATTATATCTTTTTCAGATTTGCAGGAAATCTGGATCTTAAAAAAGAAATGCTTGGCAGGGGCATCGCAATAAGATCCTGTGACAATTACGATGGCATTGGCAAGGGGTATTACAGGGTGGCGGTGAAGGACAAAACCTCCAACGGAACCCTGATAGAAATTTTAGGTGAAGTGCTGGCAGGTTAGGTGATGATTATGAAAAAAGTGACAGTTAAAGTACCTGGCAGCTGTGGTGAACTCATTCAGGGGTTTTACGGTGGAGATGAAGCGCTTGTTTCATATGCCATCGACTGCTATTCCGAAGTGGTTTTAACGGAATCCTCGCACTATCATTTGAGCATCAATCATCATAATGAGAAAGCTATGGTGGCACTTCGAAAGGCTTGTGAGGTTTTTGGCCTGGATTACAACCATTTGAATATTGAGATTTCATCAGATATACCGGTTGGAAAGGGCATGGCATCCTCCACTGCGGATATTGTGGGTGTTCTAAGCGCTGTTGCAGCGTATGCAGGACGCACACCAGATCCCGTATGGCTCGGAAAGCTTGCCGCTGAAATTGAACCGACAGACAATATCATGTTCAAGGACTGGGTTCTGTTCGACCATCTGAAAGGTTGTGTGGTTGAGCCACTCAGTCGGATGGAGGGACTAAAGGTTCTTGTGCTTGAAATGGATGAGACAATCGATACAAAGGCCCTTCGAGAGACAGGGGCATTTTCAAAATCAAAAAAACCGAATCCGTCAGAAGCGTTTTCACTTTTGAAAGATGCACTTGTGAACAGGTCGCTTTTCAAGCTTGGACAGGCCATGAACCTGAGTGCGATTGAAAATCAGGTCGTGCTTGAAAAGCCCTTTCTAGAGGAGCTTATTGGCCTAACGGACAGGACTGGCGTTCTTGGTGTAAACGCCGCACATAGCGGAACGGTTCTGGGTGTGGTTTATACAGACGATAGACATATGGAGGCCTTTGTAAAAGAGGCGGGTCGTCTCGGCTATCTGGCCCCTTATGTTAAAAGATACGTACATAATATTATTGAAGGTGGACCAAGAATAAAAATAGACTAGAATTCTGGTTTGCTACGGAGGCGCGAAATGGAAATGATACTTAAAGCGATAATTCTTGGAATTATCGAGGGCTTGACTGAGTTTCTGCCAGTTTCATCAACAGGACACCTGATTCTGGCAAATGATTACTTGAAATTTGAAGGCGAGTTTGCGAATCTCTTTGCAATTGTCATTCAAAGTGGTGCGATTTTAGCAGTCCTGATTTATTTCAGAAGCAAGGTTTTTCCGAGCTTCAAAAGTACAGAAGGCTTGAAATCCTATATCAGCCTATGGCTTAAGGTTATTGTAGGCATTATTCCTGCAGGTTTCCTAGGTGTGGTGCTTGGACTTGATGAGCTGATTGAAAACTATCTGTTTAAGCCGGTTCCGGTTGCACTTGCGCTTATAGCGGGTGCCTTTCTCATTATTGCGGCTGAAAATGGCCAGAAACGAATACGGGTTCATGATGAGAACGATATTACATATGCACAGGCCTTTATTGTCGGCTGTGCGCAGTGTATGGCCCTTATTCCCGGCATGTCCCGTTCGGCATCTACCATAATTGGAGGGCTCTTCCTTGGTTTTTCAAGACCGGTAGCGGCTGAATTTTCATTTTTTCTTGCAATACCCACTTTGCTGGGAGCAAGCTTGATCAAACTTCTTAAGGCAGGATTTGATTTTACTTCATTTGAATGGGTAGTCTTAGGTGTGGGGACTTTTGTGTCTTTCGTTGTGGCCTATGTTGTAATTGCTTTCTTTATGAATTATATCAAGAAACATGATTTCAAAGCCTTCGCTTACTATAGAATCGTTCTTGGTGCGATTGTACTGATCAGCTTCTTGTTCAAATAACAGACGAGTTGTGTTTACAGTGGGGATAGCGGGGTGTAGGAATGGATAAAGTAGTCGTAAGGGCATGTGACAGCTATGATGTAGGCTTGATCAGGCAAAGACTCTCAGAATCAATTGATCTCATCGGTGGACTTGAGCCTTATGTCAAAAGAGGGGAACGGGTTCTTCTCAAAGTGAACCTGCTTATGAAAAAGAGACCTGAAGAAGCAACGACCACGCATCCGACATTTGTAGAAGCTCTTGCAGAAATCCTTCTTGACCATGGCTGTCATGTCATTATAGGGGATAGCCCAGGTGGGCCTTTTACCCAGCATGCCCTTCATGGCATATACAAGGCGTGTGGATACGAAGAACTTGCTTTGCGCCTGCCGGTCGAACTCAATTACAATACAGCCTCGCAAGAGGTGGACGGAAAGGACTGTAAGCTTCTCCACCGCTTGAGTGTCATAGAGGTGCTTGGCAAAGTGGATAAAGTCATATCGGTCTCCAAGCTGAAAACACACGGCATGATGCGCTTTACGGGTGCCGTCAAAAATATGTTTGGGACCATACCTGGACTGACAAAAGCTGAATATCATTTTAAAATGCCTGGTATAGACGAGTTTTCAGATATGCTGGTGGATGTATGCAGGAATGCGGCACCGGTGCTATCCTTTATGGATGGTATTGTTGGTATGGAGGGTGCAGGCCCATCGGCGGGAGAGCCTCGTAAGATTGGGGTGGTCTTGGTATCTGCGAGCCCTTACGCGCTCGATCTAGCAGCCATAGATATCGTGGGGATGTCTCCAGAATCTGTGCCCACTGTTATGCGGTGCATTGAACGCGGTCTGATTCCAGAGACGCTTAATGAAATAACTCTGCTGGGAGATGCGCTTGAACAGTTTAGAATCAAGGATTTTAGGATTCCAAAGATTGGCAATCCTGAGTTTTTGAGAAATGCACCTGCGCCAGTGAAGCGTTTTGCAGACATGCTTCTTAAGCCAAGGCCAGTCTTTGACCTTAGAACCTGCATAGGCTGCGGAGAATGTGCAAGGAGCTGCCCGCCAGAAGCCATTGTCATGAGTCAGAAACGGCCGGCGGTGAATCTGGACAAGTGCATACGCTGCTACTGTTGTCAGGAGCTATGCCCGGCAAAGGCTGTGGATATATATAAGCCCCTGATTAACAGACTGTTTTTCAGGTATTAGTGTTTTGTGTAATGATAATGTGAAATTTTCATCTAGTGTGGGTATATAAAAATGGAATATGCTATAATAGAGTAAGTCTCAATCAGGAGGGGAATAAGATGAAGGTTGAATACATTAATCCGTTTATCAAAGCGACAACTGAAGTTTTTAAGACAATGCTCAATATGGAAATCACTACTGGTAAGCCTTACATAAAAGCGAGCCCCTATGTGGCAGACACACTCATGATTATGGTCGGAATAACTGGAGAAATCCGCGGTCAAGCTACATTAAGCATGAGTGAAGATTTAGCAAAGCGTACTGCATCTACAATGATGATGGGAATGCCTGTGGAAGAACTCGATGAACTTTCTAAAAGTGCCCTTTCGGAACTCGCAAATATGATTATGGGAAATTCTGCAACGCTGTTGTTCAATGCGGGTGTCAATATTGATATTACACCGCCAACCCTGATGATGGGTGAAAATATGCAGATCTCAGCAGGTTCGATGAGAACGGTCTGTGTACCACTGATCAGTGACCTTGGTGAAGTTATGTTGGATGTATCAGTTAAGGAGTAATTGTGTCAGTAAATATTGTATTGTTCGAACCGGAAATTCCGCCAAACACAGGAAATATAGCACGAACTTGCGCGGTTTCAGGATGCAGACTGCATCTGATTGAACCGCTTGGGTTCTCAATTGATGAGAAAGCCGTAAGGCGTGCGGGTCTGGATTACTGGAATTCCGTGAATATTGAGGTTCATAAGAATTTTGAAGCCTTTTATGAAAAATACGGTGACAAGCCCCTTTATTTCTGCTCTACAAAAGGAGAAAAGCTTTACTCCGATGTAGCCTATGAAGAGGAGTGCTATCTTGTATTTGGACGTGAGACATCTGGTCTACCGAAGGAATTCTATGAACGATTCAAGGACCGGCTTATCAAGATTCCTTTGATGAACCTTGAAAGTGCAAGGTCGCTTAATCTTTCAAATGCCGCTGCGATTATTACTTATGAAGTTTTGAGGCAGCACGGGTTTAAAGGGTTAATATAAGATAATGAATAGAAAATTTAGAGCAGCTGCCGAGGGGCAGCTGTTTTGATTATGCACATATGCTGGCAGCTTCATAGTTCTTTTTTATTTCGATTAACATCGATTTAACGGATTTAATATAAAATCAAATTAAAATTAACAAAATTAACATAGACTTAACACAAATACATGGGTAATGGTGTACTATATTATGGGCTGCTTATGGGACATGATTATGCAGCCTCAAATTTGCACAGCAGTGTGCATTGATGTATAACAGGAGGATATAATGAGTGAAATGATGTCAAGCTTTATCGAACTGTTTGGCGGACTGGGATTGTTCCTTTACGGAATGTCTGTCATGTCAGAGGGGTTGGAAAAAGCAGCTGGTTCTAAAATGAAGCGCTTTATCGAGATTCTGACAACGAACAGATTTACTGCTGTAATTGTCGGTGCCTTCGTAACAATGATCGTACAGTCGTCATCTGCGACTACCGTTATGGTGGTTGGTTTTGTAAACGCAGGCATAATGAATCTGACACAGGCTATTGGTGTAATCATGGGTGCAAACATCGGTACAACGATTACTGCACAGCTTGTTGCATTCAAATTGACCGCGCTGGCGCCGGTAGCAATCGGACTTGGTGTGGGCCTGAAGCTATTCAGCAAGGATCCTAAGACTAAAAAATACGCAGAAATCCTGCTTGGATTCGGTATTCTATTCATGGGCATGGATGTTATGAAGCATTCAATGAAGCCGCTTAGAAACTACCAGGGATTTACTGATTTACTTATGAGCTTCGGCAGTGGACGTATTCTGGACACAGTTCTGGCAATCTTCACTGGTTTTGCAGTTACTGCAATTATTCAATCTTCTTCAGCAACAACAGGTATCATGGTAGCACTTGCAAGTCAGGGTATGCTTCCTATCGACGCGGCATTCCCGATTCTACTGGGTACGAACATCGGTACATGTGTTACTGCAATGATTTCTTCAATCGGTGCCAACAAGACAGCCAAGAGAGCTGCAATCATGCATATGATGTTCAACGTAATCGGTACAGCGATTTTCGCAATCCTGCTTGCCCAGCCATCCCTATGGCTTGTTAAGCACTTCTGGACGTCGCCTGAGCGTCAGCTTGCCATGATGCATACGACGTTTAATATCGCTACAACAGTCATGCTGGTAGGCTTTGCACCAGTTATTGTTAAGCTTGCAGAGCGTATGATTCCTGTCTCTGACAGCGAAATGCGCCAGCTTAAGGGTGCGACAAAATATGTGGATGACCGTATTCTTGAAACACCATCCATTGCAATTGTTCAGCTTATGAAAGAAGTCCTTCATATGGGTAACGTGGCAAGTGATACGCTGAAGCTTGCTGGTGAAGCACTCATTGAAGGCAATGAAGAAAAGGCCAAAGAGGCGTTTGAAAAAGAAAAGAGTGTCAACGCACTGGAGCATGCGATCATGGAGTATCTGGTCAAACTTTCAAACTCTGATATTTCACCTCAGCAGAGGGTTACAGTAGATGGTCTTTTCAGTACGGTAAATGATATCGAACGTGTTGCCGACCATGCGGACAACATCGCTGAGCTAGCGATTGAGCGTGTGAGTCAAGACCTTGAGTTCAGTGAAAAGGCGATTTCTGAGCTGGATTCCATGATGAATGATTGTATTACGGCATTTTCAGAGTCATTGAACGCGCTCCATTCATATGACAAGTCTTCAGCACAGCGCGTAATTGAGCGCGAAGGCTATATCGATCTGCTGGAAAAGAATCTGAGAAAGAAACACATCGAGCGTCTGAACGGCGGAAGATGTCAACCTGCATCGGGTGTACTTTTCCTTGACGCAATCAGTAACCTGGAGCGTGTGGGTGACCATTCCTCTAATATTGCTCTTGCAGTTCTTGATCAGCCAGAGAGAGAATCTGCTTAAAGCCAATTGCATAATGAGAATTTCAAGGGCTGTTTTGAAGCGCGGCAGAGGTTGTCGCTTCAAAGCAGTCCTTTTATTTTATGTGCAAGCTGCATAGGGACTGTAGGCTGTGGTATGCATGCAATAAGTATTTTTGTTTTGGAGATGAAACTCGGAAATTCATAACTTTATATTGCAATGGGACCTTAAAATGCCATACTATAGTAGGTATCTCGATAAAAAGGAGTTTGTTATGAGTTTGAAAATATTGGCCGACAGCGTTTCGGACATCCCGAAAGAACTGCGTGAAAAACTGGATATTGAAATTGTCCCTCTTGAAGTCAATTTCAAGGAACGTTCATATAAGGATCAGATTGAGCTGGAATCCAAGACGTTTTATGAAATGCTGAGTGCATCAGAAGATGTTCCAACCACTTCGCAGGTGAATCCAGGTGAATTCATGAAAGTGTTCGAAAAGCATCTGAAAAGTGGTGATCAAGTCTTGCTCTTCACCCTGTCGTCTAAGCTAAGTGGCACCTACAGTGCTGCGGTGACGGCCAAAGACCTGCTTGAAGCAGGTGATGAAATTACCATTATTGACAGCCGGTCAGTGAGTCTGGGCTATGGACTGATGGTCATCGAAGCTGCTGAAATGAATAGGCAGGGCATGGACAAATCTCGGATTTTAGATCAGATCAAGAACCGTATTGACGCCGTTGAGAATATATTCATATTTGACACGCTCAAGTACTTGCATAAGGGTGGACGACTTTCCAAGGGTGAAGCAGTCATTGGCGGACTCTTGAATATCAAGCCGGTTTTGACGGTTTCAGAGGGTGTCTTGAAGCCTGTCGACAAGGTGCGCGGACGCAAGAAAACCATACAGTGGGTCGTGGACAAGATGAAGGACAGCGGGATTGATTTTACGAAACAGCGTGTTGCCATATACCACGGTGACGATTATGCTTATATGTTGGAATTCAAAAAAGCCATAGAAGAGGCGCTGGGGGTTCAAGAGTGGGTAATTGGTGAAGTCGGCGCGGTTGTTGGGACGCATGGTGGCCCGGGATGCATTGGCGTCAGCTATGTTAGCAAGGAGTAACACGGAATGTGGAAGCCTTGATAAAATTTTCGCAAACGTGGTTGCTAAATAGAGAAACTTTATATATAATGAGAGAGCAATAATAAATCTTAATACAAAGTGATTCATCGACATAGTTATGGGTACACTTTGATTCTGGAAGAAAAGACCGGGAGAGAATCCACGTGATCGCCGAAGGGCCAAGCTTGTACTTGCCAAGTATAAGTGAATTTCTCAGGCAAAAGGACCGGTTTTGGACAGAACTCTGAAGAGTCGTGGCAACGCGACACCGACGGGGCAATTCTGATTTTTATGGTCAGAAGAATCTCTCAGGTTAGAAACAGAGAAGGGCGGCAAATTCTATTTGCCGTGCCTTCTTTTTTTATTTCTCGCGAAATCGTTTTCCTGGAGGTCCTTGATATGAAATATGTTCTGATAACCAACAATTCATTAGTGAATCGGAAGTATGCAGAGCCGGAAAACAGTCGTAATCTCGACAAGCTACTTTACAATCCCGACGAGAGTTTCATTGAAACACTTAAACGTGTGCGTAACATGGTACATGAGGGACATACGCTTTTGACACATCCCCTTACGGGCAGTGTGAAGCCGTATGAAACACCTTATAAGTCCATTGCGGTTAGCGCTGAGAAGAGTGGGCTGGACATGGACTCGCTGACAATAATCGAAGACGCAATTGTGCTTACACAGAAATTCCTGGACGAGTACCAGCATAGGGAATTTCCAGAACGCGTTTACGATGATTTCAGGTTCATAGATTTAAATCTGATTACGAGTGGCATTGAAAGCTTGAATCAGTTTTATTAATGGAGATTCACACTTAATTCATGCGTAACTGGTATACTATAATCGTGTTCAATTACTAACATCATTATACGATTACGAGGAGGAAGAAACATGAGTACAGCTTATGACGTTGTGGTCATCGGAGCGGGTCCAGCTGGCCTTGCTGCGGGACTTTACGCAGCGAGAGCAAAAATGTCAGTATTGATCCTTGAAAAGGACAAGACGGGCGGACAAATTGTAACAACAGATGAGGTTGCAAACTACCCAGGCTCGATTCCAGAAGCTACAGGTCCAAGTCTGATTGCACGCATGGTCGAGCAGTGTGAAGAATTTGGCGCAAAGACTGAAAGAGACGCAGTGGAAACACTTGAACTTGATGGTGACATTAAGGTAATCAAGACTGCAAGCGGTAAGGAAATCCAAGCTAAGACAGTGATTGTTGCAACTGGCGCTTCTCCAAGAAAACTGGATTGCCCAGGTGAAAAAGAGCTTACTGGTAAAGGTGTATCGTACTGTGCTACATGCGACGCCGATTTCTTTACAGATCTTGAAATTTTCTGTATTGGTGGCGGCGATACTGCAGTTGAGGAAGCAATATTCCTGACTAAGTTCGCCAGAAAAGTTACTCTGGTTCACCGTCGCGATCAGCTTAGAGCTGCAAAATCAATCGTTGAAAAGGCTGAGAAGAATGAAAAGATCGATTTTATCTGGAACTCAGTTGTTAAAGAAATAAAAGGTGAAGGCATCGTTGAATCAATCGTCCTTCTAAATCGTGAAACGGGAGAAGAAACAGAGCATTTTGCGCATGAAGATGATGGCACATTCGGTGTGTTTGTCTTCGTAGGATATCTTCCGCAGACAAGCCTGTTCGAAGGCAAGCTTGAAATGGAAAACGGCTACATAGTAACTGACCCTGATATGAAAACGGATGTTCCTGGTGTCTTTGCAGCAGGTGATGTACGTGTCAAGTCACTGCGTCAGGTAGTAACTGCGACTGCAGACGGTGCAATAGCGGCTGTACAAGCAGAAAAATACATTGAAGATAAATTCCACGCATAGTATAGGAGGTACCTAATATGATCGAATTGACTAAAGATAACTTTCAAGAAGAAGTACTAGACGCTTCTGGATTCGTACTGGTTGATTACTGGAGTGACGGCTGTGAGCCTTGTAAGGCGCTGATGCCTGATGTAATGGCACTATCAGAAGAATTTACTTCTGTGAAGTTTGGAAAGCTGAATACTTCAAAAGCAAGAAGACTTGCTATTTCTCAGCGTGTACTAGGTCTGCCAACAATCATTCTTTACAAAGATGGCGAAAAAGTGGGCGAAGTTACAAAAGACGACGCTAACAAAGACGGCATCAAAAAGATGATTGAAGCAAATATCTAATTAACTAAGTTGTCAACGTTTCATGCACAGCGTATGGAACTGTTACAATAAACCAGGAGGTGAACCCTTTGCGATTAGAACTTGGTGAAATCCTTATTAAGGATGTTCAGTTCGGCGATGCTTCCAAAGTGGAGAACGGCGTTCTGTATGTAAACAAGGATGAAGTCATCAAAATGGTTAGCGAAGACGACCACATCAAAAGTGTGTCGGTTGAACTTGCTAAACCGGGTGAATCAGTTAGAATCACGCCAGTAAAGGATGTCATCGAACCACGTGTGAAGGTCGATGGCAAAGGCGGTATTTTCCCAGGCGTAGTTTCAAAAGTTACTACAGTTGGTGAAGGCCGCACGCATGTGCTAAAAGGTGCTGCGGTTGTAACTTGCGGCAAAATCGTAGGTTTCCAGGAAGGAATCATTGATATGCAAGGGCCTGGCGCAGATTATACGCCATTCTCAAAGCTAAACAATGTATGCCTTGTAATCGAACCTGCTGATGGTCTTAAGCAGCCTGAATATGAAGCTGCAGTGCGCAAGGCTGGTCTAAAGATTGCCACTTACTTTGGCGAGCTGGGCCGTGACGTTGAGCCTGATTCAGTTCAGACTTTTGAGACAAAGCCTATGTTTGAGCAGGCTGCAGAGTATCCTGAGCTACCTAAGGTAGGTTACGTGTACATGCTTCAAACGCAGGGACTTCTTCACGACACATACGTTTATGGTGTCGATGCGAAGAAAATCGTTCCAACTGTACTTTATCCAACAGAAATCATGGATGGTGCAATCCTAAGCGGAAATTGTGTGTCCGCTTGTGATAAGAATACAACTTATCATCACTTGAACAACCCTATTATCAAGAACCTTTATGCAAAGCATGGCAAAGAAATCAACTTCATGGGTGTTATCATCACAAATGAAAATGTTTACCTTGCTGACAAAGAGCGTTCATCAAACTGGACTGCAAAGTTCACAAAATACCTAGGTCTTGACGGTGTTATCGTATCTCAGGAAGGCTTTGGAAATCCTGATACGGACCTGATCATGAACTGTAAGAAGATTGAAGCGGAAGGTGTTAAGACAGTTATTGTTACTGACGAGTACGCTGGCCGTGACGGTTCTTCCCAATCGCTTGCCGATGCTGACCCTGCTGCAGATGCAGTTGTAACGGGCGGTAACGCAAACGAAGTGATTGTTCTACCTCCAATGGAAAAAGTTATTGGCATGCTAGACTATACAGATCGTATTGCTGGCGGCTTTGACGGATCCCTTAGACCAGATGGTAGTATCGAAGCTGAAATCCAGGTAATTACTGGAGCAACAAATGAGCTTGGTTTTAACAAA
Organism: uncultured Acidaminobacter sp.; assembly: GCA_963678925.1. Taxonomy (GTDB): domain Bacteria; phylum Bacillota; class Clostridia; order Peptostreptococcales; family Acidaminobacteraceae. Next base: position 3,178,705 of record OY787533.1, read on the forward strand.
CTTACAGCTCGCACTTTCTAAAATGTCTTTTTGTGTGTGAACAAAGACGAACTGAACGTAAGACTGAACTGAACGTAAGAACGAACTGATTATAAAGAACGAACTGATTGTAAGAACATGTGAACCTAGAAAAATTATGAAAACGAAGAGAGGATGTCACGAATGAATATTCTTGAAAACAAGAAAGTCATCATCATTGGTGACCGTGACGGCGTACCTGGTCAAGCGATCGAAGAGTGCGTTAAAACGGTTGCAAGTGCTGAGGTCGTGTACTCTGCTACAGAGTGCTTTGTCTGAACGGCTGCAGGCGCAATGGATCTAGAAAACCAAAATCGAGTAAAAAACCTTGCTGAAGAGCATGGTGCTGAAAATGTAGTTGTAATCTTTGGCGCAGCTGAAGCTGAGTCTGCTGGTCTTTCAGCAGAAACAGTAACTGCTGGTGACCCAACATTTGCTGGACCTCTTGCTGGTGTGGAGCTTGGTCTTTCGACTTACCACGCAGTAGAGGAAGAATTCAAGAGCGCTGTTGATGCTGACGTATTTGAAGATCAAATCGGCATGATGGAAATGGTTCTTGAATGTGACGAAATCGCTGATGAGATGAAGAACATCCGTAGCGAATTCTGCAAGTACCTGTAATACCTAAGAATTACAAAACATTTCACTAAAAAACTCGATTAAAATTTTCAGACATTGCATTACGAGGCACGGGTCGTGCTTCAAACCGCTGACCAGACATCAGCACAAAATCATAGCATTAAAATTTAAGACAAAACGAAAGTTTCGATATTATTATCTTCGGTCCTGTTCGATTAGGACAGTACGACTAAAAACAAAGTCCGAAGGGAGGGATCCTCGTCTGTCTATGGAAAATCCATTAGACTAGAGGCTAGATATGAGCATAAAAGTTGTGCATTATATCAACCAATTCTTTGCAGGTATCGGTGGCGAAGAAAAGGCAGATATTAAACCAGAAGCTCGCGACGGATTTGTCGGTCCGGGTATGGCGCTAAATAAAGCGCTTCCAGAAGAAATGGAGATTGTCGGTACAATTATTTGTGGTGACTCTTACTTCAACGAAAACCTTGAGGAAGCAAAAGCTGAGATCCTTGAGATGATTAAGAAATACGAGCCAGATATGTTTATCGCAGGTCCTGCATTCAACGCGGGTCGTTACGGTGCTGCATGTGGTTCTATCGCTAAGCACGTTCAAGATGCACTGGATATTCCAGTTGTTACAGCAATGTACGAAGAGAACCCTGGTGTGGATATGTTCCGCAAGGATCTTTACATTGTACAAACAGGCAACTCTGCTGCAGCAATGCGTAAAGCGGTTCCTGCACTTGCAAAGTTTGCTGTTAAGCTTGCAAATGGTGAAGAAATCGGCACACCTGCTGAAGAGGGATACCATGCACGCGGTCTTCGTAAGAACATTTTCGTTGAGAAAATCGGTGCGGAGCGTGCGGTTGAAATGCTTGCTGCCAAGCTGACTGGCAAAGAATTTGTTACTGAGTACCCAATGCCTGAGTTTGATAATGTTGCTCCAGGAGCAGCAATCAAAGATATGTCAAAAGCAAAAATTGCTCTAGTTACATCAGGTGGTGTGGTACCTAAGAATAACCCAGATCATATTGAGTCTTCATCTGCTTCCAAATATGGCAAGTATGACATCGAAGGCGTAATGGATCTGACAGAAGCTACTTACGAGACTGCTCACGGCGGTTACGATCCTATCTACTGTAATGAAGATCCGGATAACGTACTTCCTGTTGACGTACTTCGCGATATGGAGAAGGAAGGCCGCATTGGCGAGCTTTACAGATACTTCTACACAACTACTGGTAATGGTACGTCTGTAAAGAACTCAAAGGCGTTTGCAACTGAGTTCGCGCAAGACTTCATTAACGATGGTGTGGATGCTGTTATTCTAACCTCTACATGAGGTACCTGTACTCGTTGCGGTGCAACGATGGTTAAAGCAATTGAAGCAACTGGTATTCCAGTAGTTCATATTTGTACAGTAGTACCTATTTCACTGACAGTTGGTGCGAATAGAATCGTTCCTGCGATTGCTATTCCTCATCCACTGGGTAACCCTGCTCTAGAGGCGGCTGAAGAGAAAAAGCTGCGTCGAAATATCGTTGAAAAAGCTCTTGTAGCTCTTGAAACGGAAGTTGATGAGCAAACAGTATTTGAAGGTTAATTCACAGGGGAAGGGGCGCTCGGTCGCCTCTCCCTTTTTTAAAAGATAATTGGAGGTGTAAGGAATGAATCATGCAGTTGTTAAAGCAGCAGGCTACGTTCTGGTTCATACGCCGGACATGATTCTTCACAACGGTACTACACAGACTGTTGAGAAACTAACAAATCCGGACTCGGAATACCTGAAGAAAGTGCCTGAGCACTTGAGAACCTTTGAAGAGGTTGTTAATTACGGACCAAATCAAACTTACATTGGCAATATGACACCATCTGAACTTGACGCTCTTGGAATGCCATGGGTTGGCAAAGATGTTCCGGGTGCAGACCGTTATGGTCGTTTCGGCGAAATCATGCCGCAGATTGAGTTCATTGGTCTGCTTAAAATGTCAGATGTATTCGACCTTGTTCAGCTTGAGGAAGGTTTCAGCAAGAAAGTTCATGAAGCTTACAGTGGGCATAAGCTGGCAACAGAGGCTGAGCTGAAGAGGCTCGAAGGCGGGGCGACACTTACTCATATTGAAGACCTCGTTCAAAATCATCATGCAGAAGCAATTTACCATGAAGGACAGCTTATAGGCTGTGTTAAGAAAGCGCATGACGTTGACGTAAACCTGAACGCACATGTTATGTACGAAAACCTTGTTGTCAAGGCCTCTGGCGTACTTGCATTCAAGCACTTGCTTGCATGCAACGATATTGATGCGTCAGTTGTTGATTACGTTATCGAATGTTCTGAAGAGGCTTGTGGCGATATGAACCAGCGTGGAGGCGGTAACTTTGCCAAGTCAATCGCTGAAATGGTTGGCGCAGTCAATGCAACGGGCTCTGACACAAGAGGATTCTGTGCAGCGCCTACACATGCGCTGATCAATGCAGCATCACTTGTTAAGGCTGGAACTTACGATAACGTGGTAATCGTTGCCGGTGGTGCTACAGCAAAGCTGGGCATGAACGGCAAGGACCATGTGAAAAAAGAACTTCCAATTCTAGAAGACGTTCTTGGCGGATTTGCAATTCTTATCAGCAAGAATGACGGTGTAAACCCAGTTATCAGAACTGATCTTGTGGGACGTCATACTGTTGGAACAGGTTCTTCACCACAGGCAGTAATCAATTCGCTGATTACAGCACCACTTGATAAAGCTGGTCTGAAGATTACAGACGTTGATACATTCTCAGTGGAAATGCAGAACCCTGATGTTACAAAGCCAGCAGGCGCTGGTAATGTAGCTGAGGCAAACTATAAGATGATCGGCGCAATCGGCGTTAAGCGCGGTGATATCGAAAAGAAAGAAATGAAATCATTTGTTGAGCAGATCGGCATGCCAGGCTGGGCACCAACACAAGGTCATATTCCTTCAGGTGTTCCTTACCTTGGATTCGCAATCGATGAACTCTCAACAGGAAGCAAGAATAGAGCAATGATCGTTGGTAAAGGATCACTATTCCTAGGTCGAATGACTAACCTGTTTGATGGTGTTTCTGTAATTCTTGAGAGAAACCCAGGTAAGGTTGAAGAAGCTGGTTCAGTTTCTAAGGAAGAAATCAATTCAATGATCGCTGAGGCTATGCGTGGTTTTGCACAGCATTTGCTGAGCGAATAAAGGAGTGAAACCATGTCAGAGAATACAGCTGTGAAAAAAATTCTAGGGAGTGCTTTCCTTGAAATAGCGACTGCAATTGAAACTGGACAGTTCGGCAGCCGTATCAAGGTTGGTATTACTACCCTTGGAAGTGAACATGGAACGGATAATCTTGTTAAAGGTGCTGAACTTGCAGCGAAAGACGGCAGCTTTGATATCGTCCTGATTGGACCAAAAGTGGAGACAGACCTTGAGGTTGTTGAAGCGAACACAGAAGATGAGGCACACAAAAAGATGGAAGAGCTGTTGGACAGCGATTATATCAAAGCTTGTGTGACAATGCACTACAACTTCCCAATCGGCGTATCGACTGTAGGCAGAGTTGTGACACCTGCAATGGGTAAGGAAATGTTCATTGCTACGACTACGGGAACATCGGCAACAACACGTTCAGAAGCCATGCTGAAAAATGCCCTATACGGTATTTCCACTGCAAAGGCCATGGGTGTTAAAGACCCTACGGTAGGTATTTTGAATGTAGACAATGCCCGTGGTGTGGAACGTGCGCTTAGACAGCTTGACGAAAATGGCTACAAAATCAATTTCGGCGAGTCTGGAAGAGCTGACGGCGGTTCAGTCATGAGAGGTAACGATCTTCTGATGGGATCAGTTGACGTGATGGTTACAGACACCCTCACAGGCAATATTCTTATGAAGATGTTCTCTTCTTATGTAACAGGAGGTTCTTACGAAGCGACAGGCTTTGGTTATGGACCAGGTATTGGCTTCGACTATGACAGAGCCATTCTGATTCTTTCACGTGCATCAGGTGTACCCGTTGTTGCGAACGCATTGAGATATGCGGCACAGCTCGCAAAAGGTGACCTGCGCAATGTGGTTAAGTCAGAATATGAAAAAGTTAAGGCTGCGGGCCTTGATGCTGTTGTAGCAAGTCTAGCACCGAAAAAGGAATCAAGCGCTTCTGAAGGAACGCCAGTAACGGCACCTCCTAAGGAAGTTGTAACAGGCTCGATTTCAGGTATAGATATTATGGATCTTGAAGACGCAGTTGAAAAACTATGGCGTTCAGGTATCTATGCTGAAAGTGGCATGGGCTGTACAGGTCCAATTGTCATGGTAAACGAAGCCAAAGAGCAAGAAGCAATAAAAGTCCTCGCAGAAGCAGGATTTGTAGCTAAGGAAGCTGCACCGTGTTAAACCAGTAACACCAATGACGCAAGATGTTTTCAGACCCCTGAAAAGGGGTCTTTTTTTGCGGAAAGGGCAAAGAAATGCAGTCAGAAGAAAGAGGGACCTATTCGAATGTAATTCGAAATAGGTTCCTCTTTCTTCTGACTATATGGCGCGCCAAGAGACATGAGCAATCGCAGATTGCTCTGGCATTTCTGATTAAAAAGTAGGGGAAGAACGGCGCGACTAGCGACTAGGGCAGCCGCAGATTGCTCTGGCATTTCTGACAAATAGTAGGCTAGAAGTGCCAATGAGATTATAGGTCAAACTAGGCATTATTTTACATAATTTGCAGTTTCCAAAATGAAATAATATGCAGGATATTTTTCAAATACTCTGATTTTAGTTAATGTTTTACTTGCTCAAAAGTGTTTTGTAACATCAAAATATAATCGAAAATCGTGGTTAAATAAAGGTGTTTAGAGGTGCGAACTGTTTTTAATATTTAGACAAATAACAGTGTGGTTACAGATGCCCTTAAATGCATAATTATATATTGTGTTTTTATTGTTCACTCCCTATAATAGCATTTGTGGCTAAGACACAATGGAGTTTTTTAGGAGGAGAAAAATGAAAAAGTTTTTAGCATTTATGATGGCAATGACACTGACACTAGTACCTCTTGCAGGTTGTGCAAAAGAAGCTGCTGAGGCTGCAGAAGATACAACAGTAGCTGCAGAAGAAGTAGAAGCGGCAGAAGAAACAGAAGCTACAGAAGAAGCAGAAGCTACAGAAGAAGCAGAAGCTACAGAAGAAGCAGCAGCTGCAGAAGAAGTAGAAGCTGCAGAAGAAGCAGAAGCTACAGAAGAAGTAGAAGCTACAGAAGAAGTAGAAGCGACAGAAGAAGCAGAAGCTACTGAAGAAGTAGAAGCGACAGAAGAAGCAGAAGCAACTGAAGAAACAGAAGCAGCAGACGAAAGCAAGTAGAATCTGCATAATCAGTGAAACATAATGAAAATTCAATAAATAAACTTTTGTTAAGTTTATGTAAAGGGACGATGAAACTAGAAAAATCGTCCCTTTTTGTATTCTTGGATTTTGGAGGAGAAATAGGACAATACCGCATGGTTTCAATGTTTTAAAGGGATTTCACATAAATTGGATAAAGAGTTTTCTGAATCCCCAGAAAACTCCCGAGAAAACGTTTTGTAGAAAAAACATAAATTAATGACCTACTTATTGATTCTTACGATGAATTATGGATATAATATTAGTGTTTCTTATTATATTAAAGTTTTGGGGGCAATCATCAAAATGCAGTTGTCGCTGTATTCTTTTAAGTTATAAAACGATTACAGTTATTAGTAGGCTACAAATGTAATACATACCGGTACTAGTTTTATCATTTGTGTACTATCTACTATAATTAAAAAGAATTAAAGGAATTCAGCGGGTTATTGTAGAAGCATTTTATTGCCAGACAAAACAAGTATTTGGAGGAGGAAGTTTTAATGAAAAAGGCACTCTCATTGCTTCTTGTTGTTCTTCTAGTTGGTTCTATGCTAGCTGGTTGCGGCGCAAAAGAAGAAGAAAAAGCTGTAGTAGGTATGATCACGGATACTGGTGGACTAGGCGATCAGTCATTCAATGACTCTGCATGGGCAGGTATGACACAAGCAGAAGAAGAATTCGGTATTACTAAAAAAGTACTTGAATCAGAAACTGCTGATGACTACTTCCCTAACCTTGTATCTTTCGCTGAAGAAAAAACTGACCTGGTAGTTGGTGTTGGTTTCCTATTCAACGAAGCTATGACTCAAGCAGCTGAAAAATTCCCAGAGCAAAAATTTGCACTAATCGACTCAGTTGTTGAAGCTGACAATGTTGCTTCACTTACTTTCGCAGAGAACGAAGGTTCTTTCCTAGTAGGCGTTATCGCTGGTCTTCAAACTGAAACTGACAAAGTTGGTTTCATCGGCGGTATGAAGTTCCCACTTATCGAGAAATTTGAGTACGGTTTCCGTGCAGGCGTTAAAGCGGTTAATCCTGAAGCAGAAGTATTTGTAAACTATGCAGATTCTTTTGAAGATGCTGCTAAAGGTAAGGAAATTGCACTTGTTCAACACCAAAAAGGTGCTGACGTAATCTACCACGCTGCTGGCGGCGTTGGTGTTGGTCTTATTCAGGCTGCTGAAGAAGAAGGCTTCTGGGCAATCGGTGTTGACCAGGATCAATCAGGTCTATCTCCAGAGCACGTACTTTGCTCTATGATCAAGCGTGTTGACAATGCTGTTTACCAAACTATCAAAGCAGTTCAAGACGGTACATACGCTGGTGGCGTAACTGTATTTGACCTTAAAGTTGATGGCGTTGGCTACTCAGATAACGCTGGTAACCTAAGTGATGACCTTAAAGCTGCTGCTGACAAGTATGCAGATGCAATCAAAGCAGGCACATTCACTGTTCCAGCAACTCAAGACGAGTTTGACGCTTTCGAAGCACCAGCTCTTTAATGAGTACTATGCTCCTTAGCGGGCACTTGATTAATTCATAACAGATAGTTATAATTAGTAGTCGGGTGTCTAATGACATCCGACTCTATTTTATTATCGCAAAAGAATGAACTGCACACCGCCTCGGGCATTCATACCATCTGCTGGTTTCAGGTGATATGAATACGCGAGACGGTGTATGGGACGCTGTCTCGTTCTGGATGAATGATAATCATCCAAGCAGTTCGACTCTAGGTAATGGAGGGAAAAGAATGCCAAATGTAGTAGAGATGCGGAACATCACTAAAGCGTTTCCGGGAGTTGTGGCAAATGATAATGTGAATTTCTCCCTCGAAAAAGGTGAAATTCATGTACTTCTTGGTGAAAACGGTGCAGGCAAGACAACACTGATGAACCAGTTGTACGGGCTTTATCAACCAACTTCAGGCGAGATCTACATTAATGGTAAGCTTGTCGATGTAAAAGATCCAAATGTTGCAATCGGTTTTGGCGTAGGCATGGTGCATCAGCACTTCATGCTTGTGGAGCCATTCACGGTTGCGGAAAACATTATCCTGGGTACAGAACCTAAGGATGGACTTAAGCTAGACATGGCTACCGCGGTCGCAGATGTTCAGAAAATATCTGAGCAGTACGGTCTTTCTGTTGATCCAAACGCGAAGATCCAAGACATTTCTGTTGGCATGCAACAAAGGGTTGAGATTTTAAAAGCTCTATACCGTGGCGCAGAAATCCTGATTCTCGATGAGCCTACGGCGGTACTTACACCGCAGGAGATTGAAGAACTAGGTGTTATTTTGCGTGAACTTGCAAGTCAAGGAAAGTCTATCATCCTCATTACGCATAAGCTCAAAGAGGTTATGGCAATGAGCGACAGAGTCACTGTTATCCGTCGTGGCAAGGTTATCGACACACTGGATACAGAAACAACAGACACAGATGGTCTGGCTGAACTCATGGTAGGACGTAAGGTTAAACTTGTTGTCGACAAAGACGAGAAGGAAGCTGGCGACGTCGTACTAAGCGTTGAGAATTTACAAGCTCTCGATAACCGAAATATTCCAGCACTGAAAGGTGTAAGCTTTGAAGTAAAGCACGGTGAGATTTTTGCTATTGCCGGCGTAGATGGCAATGGTCAATCAGAACTCATCGAAGTAATCACAGGTCTCCGTAAAGCAACAAATGGTAAGATTCTACTGAAGGGCAATGATATTACCAGTGCTCCTACTCGAAATATCATTGATGCAGGCGTATCTCACATTCCAGAGGACAGACACAAGCGTGGTCTTGTTCTGACACATACTCTGGCCGAAAATTCTGTTTTGGGTGACCACCTAAAAGAGCCTTACAGTAGAAAAGGAATATTGGATTACGAGCTAATTCACAAACACTGTCTTGAACTGATCGAAGAGTTTGATGTAAGAACACCAAACGAAAAAGTCGAAGCACGTTCATTGTCAGGCGGTAATCAGCAGAAGCTGATTGTTGCAAGAGAACTTGTACGTAATCCTGAGCTGTTGATCGCATCGCAACCTACAAGGGGTGTTGATGTTGGTGCGATTGAATTCATTCACAAGCGTCTTGTTGAACAACGCGATCAAGGTAAAGCTGTACTTCTGGTTTCACTGGAACTTGACGAAGTTATGGCTTTGGCAGATCGTATCGCTGTTATCTATGATGGCCAGATTGTTGGTATCGTCAATGGTGAAGGCGCAACAGAGAAAGAGCTTGGCATTATGATGGCTGGCGGCAAAGTCGAAAGTAAGGACGCAAAATAGCGAGGTGAGGACATGGAAAATAAGAAAGAGAGTAAACTGCAACTGTTACTTGACAGCATAAAGTTTCCACTCATGGCAATTATCTTGTCATTCCTCGTGGGTTCATTGTTTATAATTTGGACTGGAAACAATCCTTTGGTAGCCTATGGCGCTCTATTTGGGGGCAGCCTTGGCAGCATGAGCCGTTTTGGTGAAACGCTGCTAAAGACAACACCACTTGTATTTACAGGACTGTCTATTGCATTTGCATTCCGTACCGGTCTTTTCAACATCGGTGCTGAGGGTCAGTATGTAATGGGTGCACTCTTCACTGTAATTGGTGCGTGGGTGTTCAGAGGCCTTCCAGGATTTATGCTGGTACCTGCCATTCTGATTTCTGGTGCAATTGGCGGTGCGTTTTGGGCAATCATTCCAGGCATACTGAAAGCTAAACTGGGAATTCACGAAGTAATTGTTACAATAATGCTGAACTACACAGGTTTGTTTGTTGCAAACTTCTTTATACGTACTGCACTGAATCCATCAACACTTCTGGGTACAGAGCAGAAAGCATACACAGTACTGGTACCGGAACACGGAAGACTGACTCAGCTTACTGACATCTTCCCTGTCTTTGGAACATCAAGTGTCAACACAGGTATTCTGCTTGCGATTGTCGTTGCGGTTCTGACTTGGTATGTACTGTTCAAAACAACACTTGGTTATGAAATCCGTTCAGTAGGCAGCAACCCATACGCTGCAGAGTACGGCGGAATCAATATTTCAAAGAATATGATTCTTGCATTCGCGATTTCAGGTATGATGGCTGGTCTTGCAGGCGCAACCGTTGTTGCAGGCCTGACTTATAAGATTGACCAGGCTTCACACTCACCAGGTTATGGCTTTACAGGGATTGCGGTTGCCCTAGTGGGTAAAAACCACCCTATTGGCGTTCTAGCATCAGCCCTGCTCTTTGGCATCCTGTCAAATGGCGCGAGAAAGATGCAGATTGCAGGTATTCCTAAAGAAATCGTAGACATCATTCAAGGTCTGATTATCATATTTATTGCTGCAGAAGCGATTCTTAAGTACATGCCTGAAATCAAGGAAAAGCTAACTGGCAAAAAGAATAAGGAGGTGGCGTAGATGGGATCAATGGTACTTGTAATGGCCGTTATTGCATCGGCACTCCGTTTGGCGACGCCACTGATATTCTCGGCACTTGGCGGTACGTTCAGCGAACGTTCAGGTGTTGTAAATATTGCACTTGAAGGTATTATGATCATGGGTGCGTTCTTCGCAATCCTGGTTACAGATTTTACGGGTTCACCTTGGCTTGGAATCATTGCAGCAATTATTGCGGGTATTCTAACATCCTTGATACTTGGTGTACTTGCCATTCACCTAAGAGCCAATCAGGTTGTTGCTGGTGTTGCAATTAATATGCTTACTGCCGCACTTGCTGCCTTCCTACTTGAAATGGTATGGCACAGATCTGGTCAGACTGATCCGGTTGCAAATGCGCTGACACGTAATCCATTTGAATTTTTAGAGAAGATTCCAGTCGTGGGATCCCTCTTTGCAGGATTGAATCCTTTTGTGTATCTATCATTTCTAGCTGTATTTGTTGCATTCTATGTATTGTTTAGAACACCATTTGGTCTGCGTCTACGTGCAGTTGGTGAGCATCCTAAGGCAGCAGACACAGTAGGTATCAGTGTTTACAAAATCAGATACATCGCTGTAATGATTTCTGGAGCATTGGCTGGTATTTCGGGTGCGTCCCTTTCACTGGGTACTGTAAATCTATTCCGTGAAGGTATGACATCTGGTAAAGGCTTCATCGCACTGGCAGCGATGATCTTCGGAAAGTGGCATCCAATCGGTGCATTTCTGGCGTGTCTGTTCTTTGGACTTATGGAAGCAATACAGATTCAAGCCTCATCGCTTGGTTTGGACTGGATTCCATCTGAGTTCCTTCAGGCAGTTCCATATGTTGCAACAATTCTAGCGCTTGCTGGTGTTGTTGGACGTGCAGTTGGACCAGCTGCAAGTGGTGAGCCTTACGAAAAGGGACACCGCTAAGAAGTATAAAACAATCACTTCATGTAATTTTAGACGACCTCGTTTGGGGTCGTCTTTTTGTATATGCGATTAGGTTTGTACGCGCAAGCATAGTGACGCTCTACTTATTCCTAAAGTAGCATATGGCAGGAAGTTACAATATGACATTTGTCATGTCTTGTATTAACAAAATGAAATTTATTGTAGTTCATTCTTTTTATTATTTTTTTATTATGGAAAAGTACAATTGGCGCATCGAGTGCATGGTTATATAATAGTAAGTATGATTATTACTGGTTGTAGAAAAGGGGGAAGTCATGGACTTGTTCAAAATTGCAGATACGTGGATGCGTGAAGATTTTGGTTTTGCTGTAGCCACCATAATAGAGTCAAAGGGATCGACGCCAAGGCATCATGCAAAAATGCTCATAAGAGAAGATAAGACGCTGCATGGTACAATCGGTGGTGGTCCAGGGGAATTCCTTGTAATCGAAGATGCGCTTGAGGCACTCAGAACATCACAGAATACAATCAAGAACTATATTTTTGACAAATCTGTACCTGGTGGCTTGCCGACACAATGCGGGGGCAGTATGAAGGTTCTGATCGAAGTATTTCCAAGGAAAAAACGCATGATACTCATTGGTGCAGGATATGTGAATCAGGCCGTGCTGGATATTGGCTGCAAGCTCGGATACCGGTGCATTGTCATAGATGACCGCCCGGAGTACGCAACAGAAGAACTGCTGCCGCAGGCAGATGCCATATATGCAGCAGATGAAATTGAAGCAGCCATTGCAAGGGTTGAACTAACGTCTGATGATATTTGTGTCATAGCGACTAAGGACTGCGACTATGAGGCGCTTCGACAAGTTGTCCAGGTCGATTTTCGCTACCTTGGTATGATAGGAAGCAAGCGCAAGGTCAAGAAAATCTTTGAGCAGTTACTTGCTGAAGGCGTCATGCAAAGCCAGCTAGATAGAGTACATGCGCCGATCGGGCTTGACATAGGTGCTGAACTGCCTTATGAAATTGCCCTAAGCATAGCCAGTGAGATACTGACTGTGATTAATGGTAAAGACGGAAAACGTTTAAAGAACAGGAGATGACCATATGAGAGCACCACTGGCAATAGTACGGGGCGGTGGAGATTTGGCCACCGGGACAATCAACAGGCTGTTCAAATCGGGCTTCAAGATTATAGTCCTTGAAATAGCGTGTCCAACAGTTATTCGCAGAACCGTTTCCGGTGCGACTGCAATTTTTGATGGAGAGATTGAAGTTGAAGGCGTTCGGTATGTTCATTATCAGGATGTACAAGATGCAATCGCCGCCCTGGAACAGAACCATGTACCAGTACTCGTCGATCCAGATATGGAGATTATGACGCAGGTTGACGCAGATTTATTTGTCGATGCTACAATTGCGAAAAGAAACATGGGGGTACATACTGCGCTTGCCAAACATGTTATTGGCCTTGGACCTGGATTTGCAGCGCCCGAGAACTGTCATGCAGTAATAGAGACCAGCAGGGGCCATAATCTTGGCGTTATCTTCTATAGTGGTTCTGCAAAGGCAAACACAGGTGTTCCAGGAGTCATAATGGGATTCAGCGAAGAGCGCATAGTGCGTGCTCCAGAAGATGGGGCATTTTCAGCGGTGAGGAAAATTGGTGACTCTGTGAAAAAGGGAGAAATTCTAGGGTATGCAGGCGGCAAAGCGGTGACAGCTCCACTTGATGGTGTCTTAAGAGGGCTCCTTCATGAGCAGTGCGTGGTACATACGGGTATGAAAATTGGCGATGTTGATCCAAGGGGCAATGTTGAAGCATGCTGGTCGATTTCAGATAAGGCCAGGGCTCTTGGCGGCTCGGTGCTCGAGGCTTATCTGCATTTGAGTGGTGGTCTGCGTGTCTGAAAATCCATATTCACTTAGAGTTAACATAAAACTTCCTAACCCGAACGAATACTGTTATAATAGGTATGTGTTCTTGTAGCAGATGATGCATCAATAAGGAATGGGGTTGGGGTTTGTTATGAAGATGAACTTTAATTTGAATTTGGTTCAAACCCAAAAACTAATCATGACGCCTGAGTTGAAACAGGCGATAGAAATATTACAATATACGTCTCTTGAGTTGAATGAATTTATCCAGGAAGAACTTCTCAATAATCCAGTGCTGCAAAATACACCAAATGGCAGTGATGATACGATGAGTGAACCGGAGCCAGAGCCTGAAAAATCCACGAGTGAGGACGACATTTACGAGAACATAGATTGGAAGGCTATAGCCGGTGAGTTTGAGGATGGCCGTTCGCGTCAGACAAACTATGAAGTGAAGGATGACGTGAATTACGACAACTTTGTCGCATCCGAAGAGTCTCTGACGGAACACCTTCAGTTTCAGCTTCAATTGACGACACTCTCCGAAGCGGAAATCAAGGCTGCCCTATTTGCAATTGAGAATATCAATGAGAATGGGTATCTTGAAGTGGATTATGAGGAAATTAGCAGGTATGCGGGTGTTGATTTCGATACTGCTGAAACTGTGATACAGACAATACAGACCTTTGATCCACCTGGTATTGGGGCCAGGTCACTGGAAGAGTGTCTGCTGATTCAACTGTCGCATCTCGACGACAATATCAACATTGAAAGTAGGATTGTAGCTTCTTATCTGGACGATCTTGCATCAAACAGATTGCAGAAGATTGCCAAAGCACTGAATGTTTCTCTTGAGGAAACACAGACTGCATGCGACCGAATTAGAAAGCTTGAGCCAAAGCCGGGTCGTGAGTTCGCATCGCTTAGGGAAGTCCGCTACGTGACGCCCGATGTATATGTAGACAAGATTGATGGCAAGTATGTCATTCGCGTCAGCGAGAACTCGGCGCCAAAGTTATACATCAATGCCTATTACAGAAGTCTGCTAAGACAGGAGTCTGTAAATGAAAATGCAATTGGCTATATTAACAAGAAACTGACGTCTGCGCTGAAGCTTATCAAAAGCATTGAGCAAAGGCGAAATACAATTTATAGAGTTGTAGAGTCCATTATCAATTTTCAGTACGATTTCTTTGAAAAAGGACCCATGTACCTGAAACCTTTAAACCTAAAGGATATTGCAGATGAAATTGGCGTTCATGAATCTACAGTAAGTCGTGCTGTTAATGGCAAGTATCTGCAGTGTGGACAAGGTCTCTTTGAAATCAAGCACTTTTTCCAGAGTGGTGTACAGGGTGCATTTGGTGAAGGTGTATCCGCTGAAAGTATCAAAGTACTCATTAAGGATCTGGTGAACTCGGAGAATCCTAAAAAGCCGCTTTCAGACCAGAAAATATCCAATGAACTGGATAAGGCTGGCATTAAGGTTTCAAGAAGAACCATTGCCAAGTATCGCGATGAGTTGAACATACCGTCCACATCAAAGAGAAAGCGGTTCTGATTCGGCACAATTTCGAATGAGAGGTGCGATTATGAAAATGCGTGAAGGCACAGGGGAATCCAGCGTCTTGAGGGACGCCTTTCATGTGCGCAGAAAAGTATTCATAGAGGAGCAAAATGTTCCAGAGTCCATCGAGCGTGACGAAATCGATGCTGGTGCCTGGCATGTTGTATTCTATCTTGACGGTCATCCTGTTGCGACAGGCAGACTCTTTCAAATTGAAGGAAAAGCTTATGGCATAGGTCGCGTGGCTGTAAGGAAATCCTGTCGTGGGACGGGTACGGGGAAGCGCGTCATGCATGCACTTCTTAAAAAAGCATGGCAGCTGGGTGCAACTTATGTAGAAATACATGCGCAGGCTCACGCGTGTGCTTTTTATGAAGGCCTGGGCTTTGAAAAAGTAGGCAATACTTTTATGGAAGCTGGTATTGAGCACGTTACCATGCGTGTGAAAAGTTAAAACTTAAGTTATTCAGACCATTAGCCTGCCAAATGTGCAGTGCGGATGGTCTGTTGTGTTTTTTGAAGGTCATCTTCCGCTGAGAGACAGATATGAGAAGGGCTTGAAATGGCAGACACAATCATATGATTATAAGAAGCATTAGGAAAAGAAAGGAAAACGTTATCTAGTTATGGATTTTTCTTGGATTCATTGGTGGCTTATGGTATTATTAGACCAACGGATATATTTTTTTACGCCGTATGGGACATAAAAGATACTAGCGGACGTAAAACGTCCCGGGAGGCTTTCAAAATGGAAAGAAATCCTTTGTGTATTGACTGTGTCAAGATCAATGAAATTTCATCGGTGCTGCACATGGTGGCGCCGGAAGCAGTGGAAATCCTGGAGGACCGCTACAATATCCTCAAGATGGTGAGCTACCTTCAGCCAGTTGGTCGACGCAGTTTATCGACAAAATTGAATATGACTGAACGCGTTATACGTAAAGAAGCCAATCGCCTTAAGGACCAAGGCCTCGTTGAATTTTCACTTGAAGGCATGGCGATAACGGAAGAAGGCCAAGTGGCTCTGGACATGCTTATGATGTTCTTCCATGACCTTAGAGGTCTTAAGGATCTTGAACTTGATCTGGCGAAAAAGCTACAAATCAAAAAGGTAATCATCGGGTCATTGGGTATTATGGAAGAAGACCTGACACTGCGAGAACTTGGCAAGAGCGCAGCAGATTATCTCAAGTCAATCCTGAGGGATGATTCTGTAATCGGAATTACTGGCGGCACTTCGGTTTACAGCATTATTGATGGGTACCGTAAAGAAAAGATACCTTTCGAAAATGCGATTGTAGTACCTGCACGTGGCGGTCTTGGAAAGAAGACAGAATACCAGGCCAATACCCTTGCTGAGAAATTGGCAGACAAGCTGGGCAGCCATTACAGAATGCTCTATACGCCAGATAACCTGTCACAGGCTGCAATTGAGAGTTTGAAAAAAGAACCGGAAATTGACGAAATCATTCAGGTGCTGAACAGAATCAATGTTTTGGCGTTTGGAATTGGTAAAGCTCAAAAAATGGCTGAAAGAAGAAGTTTAGACGACGCAGAAATTGGTAAAATTATCGATAAGGGCGCAGTTTCTGAAGCATTCGGCTACTACTTCAACAAGACAGGCGAAAAAGTGCATGAAATCAGTACCATTGGTATTGATCTCGATAAATTTAAAGCAATTGAAGACTTGATTGCTGTAGCGAGCGGAGATGAAAAGATTGAAGCAATCATATCGATCTGCAAGCTGAATAAGAACCTGGTCCTTGTGACCGACGAAAATGTGGCTAAGATTATATTGAATAAAGAGGTTTAAGGAGGATTTTTTAATGAAAACTAAAGTAGCAATCAACGGATTTGGTAGAATCGGCAGACTGGCATTCAGACTTATGTTCGGTACAGAGGAATTTGATATCGTGGCAATCAACGACCTTACAAATGCTGAAGACCTAGCTTACCTTCTAAAGTATGACACTGCTCAAGGTGGCTACAAGCAAGACGCTATCTCTGCTGGTGACAGCTCAATCATCGTTGATGGTAAAGAAATCAAAATCTACGCTGAGAGAGACGCTAAGAATCTTCCTTGGGGCGAGCTTGACGTAGACGTTGTTCTTGAGTGTACTGGTTTCTACGTATCAAAAGAAAAGTCTCAAGCACATATCGACGCTGGTGCTAAGAAAGTTGTAATCTCAGCTCCTGCTAAAGGCGATCTGAAGACTGTTGTATTCAATGTTAATGATGATGTTCTTGACGGTTCTGAAACAATCCTTTCAGGTGCTTCTTGTACTACAAACTGTCTAGCACCAGTTGCAAAGGTTCTTAACGATAGCTTTGGTCTGGTTAAAGGCTTCATGACTACAGTTCATGCTTACACAAATGACCAGAACACACTTGACGGTCCTCACGCTAAGCCTATCTCAGCTAGAAGAGGTAGAGCTGCTGCTGCAAATATCGTTCCTACATCTACAGGTGCTGCTGTAGCTGTTGGTAAGGTTCTTCCTGAACTTGCTGGCAAGCTTGACGGTATGGCACTTCGTGTACCTACAGTAACTGGTTCAGTTGTTGACCTGGTTGTTGAACTTGGCAAGAACGTAACTGCTGAAGAAGTTAACGCTGCTGTTAAGGCTGCTGCTAACGAGACACTTGGTTACACTGAAGATCCAATCGTTTCTTCTGACGTAATCGGTTGCCGTTTCGGTTCACTTTTCGACGCACAATCAACAAGCGTTATGGAAGTGGAAGGCAAGCAACTTGTTAAGATCATTACATGGTACGACAATGAAATGTCTTACACTGCACAGCTTGTTAGACTAGCTAAGAAAATCGCTACAATGTAGTATCTGACTACCACGTAGTTATAGAAAAGCAACATATGAATCCATGCCCTGAACATCCGAGCGGTGTTCAGGGCTTATACAGGTTAATCCCTAAAATGTATACAATACGCTTCAGGAGGATACTTCATTATGAGCATGTTTGATAAGAAATCAATTGAGGATATTCAGGTACAAGGAAAACGTGTACTTGTTCGCTGTGACTTCAACGTTCCGCTAGACGGAGCAAAGATTACAGATGAAAGCAGAATCGTTGGCGCTATGCCAACTATTAAATACCTTAAGGAAAATGGCGCTAGACTGATCCTGTGCTCGCACATGGGCAAACCAAAAGGTGAGTACAAGGCTGAGCTTTCACTTGCACCTGTAGCTGAGCGACTTTCTGAACTGCTGGGAACAGAAGTTGTTTTCAATTCAGAAGCTGAAGTTGTTGGTGAGAAAACGAAAGCGGCAGTTGACGCAATGAAGGATGGCGACATTGTTCTTCTTGAGAACACGCGTTTCAGAAAAGGCGAAACAAAAAATGATGAAGGTCTTTCAAAGGATCTTGCTTCACTAGCTGATTTGTTCGTAAATGACGCATTCGGAACAGCGCATAGAGCGCATTCATCTACAGTCGGTGTGACAGAGTTCCTTGACACAGCTGCTTGCGGTTACCTAATCCAGAAAGAACTTAAGTTCCTGGGTGAAGCGGTAGAGACGCCAGTGCGTCCTTTCGCTGCAATTCTTGGCGGTGCTAAGGTTTCTGACAAAATCAAGGTTATCAATAATCTGCTTGAAAAAGTAGATACACTTGTAATCGGCGGTGGTATGGCATATACATTCCTTAAAGCACAAGGATTCAAAATTGGTACTTCTCTTGTAGAGGAAGACAAGGTTGAATACGCTAAGGAAATGATCGCTAAAGCTGAAGAAAAAGGCGTTAAGCTGCTTCTTCCAGTTGACAACGTAACGGCTGACAAGTTTTCTGCAGATGCAGCACCTGTTGTTACGGCTGACCAAAATATTGAAGACGGTTTCATGGGTCTGGATATCGGTCCTAAGTCTGCTGAGCTTTATGCAAATGCTGTTAAAGAAGCAAAAACAGTCGTTTGGAATGGTCCAATGGGCGTATTTGAATTTGAAAACTTTGCCAAGGGTACAATTGCAGTAGCAAAAGCGCTAGCTGACTCAGACGCTACTACAATCATCGGCGGCGGCGATAGTGCTGCAGCTGTAAATATTCTTGGTTTCGGCGATAAAATGACACATATTTCAACTGGCGGCGGTGCTTCTCTAGAGTTCCTAGAAGGAAAAGAGCTTCCAGGAATCGTAGCACTTAACGATAAGTAATCGCGAAAAGGAGACTATGATAATGAGAAAGCCAATCATTGCAGGTAACTGGAAAATGAACAAGACGATCAAAGAAGGTCTTGCGTTCGTTGAAGCTATTAAAGATCAAGTCAAAGATACAGATGTAGAAGTAGTGGTTTGTGCGCCAGCAACACTGCTTAAGGACCTAAAGCTTGCAGCTGAAGGTACTAACATTAAAATTGGTGCACAAAACATGCATTTTGAAGAGAGTGGCGCCTTCACTGGTGAGATTGCTCCGGCAATGCTTAAAGAAATCGATGTGGACTTTGTAATCATTGGCCACTCTGAAAGAAGACAATACTTCGCAGAGACAGACGAAACGGTGAACAAGAAGGTTCTAAAGGCGCTGGAAGTGGGCATTGGTCCAATCCTATGCGTTGGCGAGACTCTTGAAGAGCGTGAGTCCGGTAAAATGAAGGATGTTGTTAAGGTTCAAATTGAGAAGGCATTTGCGGGCGTTTCTGCTGAAAGAGCAGCGGAAGTTGTTGTAGCATATGAACCAATTTGGGCAATCGGTACAGGTAAGACAGCAAGCAGTGCTGATGCAAACGATATGATTGCATTCATCCGTACAGAGGTTGCTGGCCTATACAATGATGCGGTTTCTGAAGAAGTCCGCATTCAGTACGGTGGCAGTGTGAAGCCTGCAAACGTTGAAGAAATCATGAACCAATCAGATATCGACGGCGCACTTGTTGGTGGTGCTAGCCTTGAGCCGGACAGCTTCGTAGAACTTGTTAATTTTTAAGGAGATGTCAAAATGAAAAAGCCAGTAGCAATTGTCATACTGGACGGTTGGGGTATTAACAAGGCAGAAATGGGAAATGCCATTGAACATGCCGCTACACCAAACTTTGATCGTTTTATGGCAACATATCCAAATACGAAAGTAGCAGCGAGTGGACTGGATGTCGGTCTTCCAGATGGGCAAATGGGCAACTCTGAAGTAGGACATTTGAACATCGGCGCTGGCCGTGTCGTGTATCAGGAACTGACACGCATCACGAAATCCATTAAGGATGGAGACTTCTTTGAAAACGAATCGCTTCTGAAGGCTGTTCGAAATGCAAAAGAAGGCGGCCACAAGCTTCACGTCATGGGACTGCTTTCCGATGGTGGTGTGCACAGTCATATCAATCATCTTAAGGGTCTGGTAGACCTGGCAAAGAAGAATGGTCTTGATAACATTTATGTCCATGCATTTTTAGATGGCAGAGATACGCCTCCTAAAAGCGCAATTGAGTACATTGAAGAGCTTGAAGCCTATATGACTGAACAAGGCATCGGCCAGATTGCAACTGTTTCAGGCAGATATTACGCGATGGACCGCGATAAGCGCTGGGAACGTGTTGAAAAGGCATATGATGTCGTTGTAAAAGCAGAGGGTCAAACGGCTGCTTCTGCAGTTGAAGCTGTTCAGAATTCATACGAGAAGGGTGAAAACGACGAGTTCGTATTGCCTACTGCGATTATGAAGGATGGCGCCCCGGTTGCGACTATTGGAGAAAATGATTCTGTAATTTTCTTCAACTTCAGACCAGATCGTGCTCGCGAATTGACACGTGCGCTAGTAGACGTTGAATTTGATGGCTTTGAAAGAACGCGTTTCGACCTTGACTATGTGTGCTTCACGCAGTACGATGCAACAATCGAAGGCGTAGATGTTGCTTTCAAGCCACAGACAATTACAAACACGCTTGGAGAATATGTAAGCAGCAAGGGGCTGAATCAGCTGAGAATTGCTGAAACAGAGAAGTATGCCCATGTAACATTTTTCTTCAACGGTGGTGTGGAAGAACCAAATCCTGGCGAAGACAGAGAGCTGATTCCTTCTCCTAAGGTGGCAACTTATGATCTTCAGCCGGAAATGTCTGCTTATGAAGTCACAGATAGACTTCTTGCAAAGCTGGATGAAGACAAATATGACTTCATCGTTCTGAACTTTGCAAACCCTGATATGGTAGGTCACACTGGCGTATTTGAAGCAGCAGTCAAAGCTGTTGAGGTTATTGATGAATGCTTCGCAAAGGTTTGCGACAAAATCGTAGACTTGGGTGGCAATGTGATTATCACAGCTGACCATGGCAACGCTGAAGTGATGGTAGATCCAGAGACAAACAAGCCAATGACAGCACATACGACCAATGTCGTGCCTTGCATTCTTGCAGGTGCTGGTGATGTCAAGCTGAGAGAAGACGGAAAGCTATGCGATTTCGCACCGACACTTCTTGAACTGATGGGTCTTGAACAACCTGCTGAAATGACGGGTACAAGTCTGATTGAAAAATAGAAATACAGTGCCTTTGATAAGGTTCTGCTAATGAATATGTAATAGGAATATAAATCGTCATGGGGCGGTTTATGGATAAAACTATAGGCTAATGGAGGTATTAGTATGTCAACAATCGTTGGTGTTTACGGTAGAGAAATTCTTGACTCACGCGGCAATCCCACAGTAGAGGTAGAAGTTTATCTTGAAGACGGCACTATGGGCCGTGCAGCAGTACCATCAGGTGCTTCTACAGGAGCTTTCGAAGCTGTTGAACTTCGTGATGGTGACAAGGAAAGATTCCTTGGCAAAGGCGTTTCTAAGGCAGTGGAAAATGTAAATGATATCATTGCTCCAGAAATCATCGGCATGGACGCTTTCGACCAAATCGGTATCGATAAGGCTATGATCGCTCTTGACGGTACGCCAAACAAAGGTAAACTAGGTGCTAATGCGATTCTAGGTGTATCTCTGGCAACAGCTAAAGCTGCTGCTAACACACTGAATCTTCCTCTATATCAATATATCGGCGGCGTTAACGCTAAGCAGCTTCCAGTTCCAATGATGAACATCCTAAACGGTGGCTCACATGCTGACAACAACGTTGACATTCAGGAATTCATGGTAATGCCTGTTGCTGCAGAAAGCTTCAAGGAAGCACTTCGTACAGGTGCTGAGATCTACCACAACCTGAAAAAAGTTCTTACATCTAAAGGTCTTGCTACAGGTGTGGGTGATGAAGGTGGTTTCGCACCTAACCTATCATCAAACGAAGAAGCACTTCAAGTTATCATTGAAGCAATCGAAGCAGCTGGTTACAAGCCAGGTGAAGAAGTTATGCTTGCAATGGACGTTGCGGCTTCAGAAATCTTTGACAAAGAGACTGGCAAATACAACCTTGCTGGCGAAGGCATCGTAATGACTTCAGCTGAAATGGTTGACTTCTACGCTAACCTTGTAGAGAAGTACCCAATCATCTCTATCGAAGATGGTCTTGACGAAGAAGACTGGGATGGCTGGAAGCTAATGACTGACAAGCTGGGCAGCAAAATCCAAATCGTTGGTGATGACCTGTTCGTTACAAACGTTGAAAGACTGTCTAGAGGTATTGAGGCTGGTAGCGGTAACTCAATTCTAATCAAGCTGAACCAAATCGGTTCTCTTACAGAAACGCTGGATACAATCCAAATGGCTAACCGTGCGGGTTACACTTGCGTTATCTCACACCGTTCTGGTGAAACTGCTGACTCTACAATTGCAGACGTTGCAGTTGCAGTAAATGCAGGTCAAATCAAGACTGGTGCTCCAGCACGTACTGACCGTGTTGCTAAGTACAACCAGCTTCTAAGAATCGAAGATGAACTGGATTACCTATCAGAGTATCCAGGTATGAAGGCATTCTTCAACCTTAAGTAAGCTAAAAACAAGCTGAATATGGAAGCCAATCATGCGCGGTTTTGTATGATTGGCTTCTTTAAATAGGAAGGAAGTTTTTTATATACTTCAATCATTGAAGCGCCTATGAGGATCAGCTGCAACTTGGATGATAATAACAAATTGTTAGAAAGTTAACATAGGCTGAAAATCAATAATATCAAAGTGTGGAATGTAGAAATAGGAAAAGGTTTTCAGGTTCTTTAGTGCTTGAAATCTTGTTGATTTCTATATTTCCCTGTGATAAAATGTGCTTGTTAACGAAGAACAGAGGAGGAGTTGCAATGACTATGCTAGTCACTGCAGTCTTTGTTGTCGCATGTTTAGTGCTGATAGCAAGTATTCTTCTTCAGTCTGGTAAGCGTGCCGGTCTATCGGGTTCAATCGGTGGCGGCGCTGAACAGATCTGGGGTAAGAAACAAGCTAGCGGTATGGAAGCTATGTTTGATAAGATGACAAAGATTGCTGCAATCGTCTTTATTGCAGGCGCGCTATTGCTCGTTGTCTTGCAATAATTTTTTATGTTTGGAAGAAGTTACACCATTGCGTTAGAGATAAAAGATGTAATGGGGTTTACAGCTCTGGTGGAGAACGCTTTCAAGCAATTAAATAAGTTTCGAGAATCCAAAGCCCACTTGTGGGCTTTGAGTATGTCGAATCCTATTTTTTATGTGACACTTCAATGTGTGAAGGTCACTGGTGTCAACCCATAGTAGGGAACTATAATTTAATCGTAGGTTAAGGAGGATCAGCAATGAACTTCGACATGAGTCTAATTGCTGCTGGCATTGGCGTTATAGCACTTATTTTTGCTTTCTATCTAGCGTCTAGTAAAATCAACACTGTCAGCGCAGGTTCAAAGAGAATGGAAGAGATTTCAACGTATATTCAAGAGGGTGCTATGGCATTCATGAGACGTGAATACAAATCTCTCGTTATCTTTGCAGGTGTTGTCGCAGCTGTTATCTTTGTAGGTATCGGTTGGGAAACAGGAATTTCTTTTATTTTCGGTGCATCTTTCTCAGCACTGGCTGGCTTCATCGGTATGCGTGTTGCTACTAAAGCAAACGTACGTACTGCGAATGCAGCTAAAGAGAACGGAATGAACAGAGCACTTTCTGTTGCATTCTCAGGTGGTGCGGTAATGGGTATGTCCGTTGTAGGTCTTGGCCTGCTGGGCGTTGGTACATTGTTCGCTATCTTCGGTAAACCAGAACTTATTACAGGTTTCGGCCTGGGTGCTTCTTCTATCGCACTGTTTGCACGTGTTGGCGGTGGTATCTACACTAAAGCTGCTGACGTTGGTGCTGACCTTGTTGGTAAGGTAGAAGCAGGCATTCCAGAGGATGATCCTCGTAACCCTGCAGTTATCGCTGATAACGTTGGTGACAACGTTGGTGACGTTGCGGGTATGGGTGCTGACCTGTTTGAATCATATGTTGGCTCAATCATCGCTGCACTGACACTTGGTGTTCTAGCGTATGGAGCAGAAGGCGCTATGTTCCCACTTGCACTTTCAGCAATTGGTATCGTAGCTTCAATCATCGGTACATTCTTCGTTAAAGGTGAAGAAGGTTCAGATCCTCACAAGGCCCTAAAGATGTCTACATACGTAGCTGGTGGCATTGTAGTGATCGCTGCATTCTTCCTGTCAAAAATGTACTTCGGAAACATCAACGCATTCTGGGCAATCGCTTCTGGTCTTGCGGCTGGTATGCTGATTGGTTACATCACTGAGGTTTACACTTCAGGTGAATACAAGCACGTTAAGAAAATTGCAAAGCAATCTGAAACAGGTCCAGCGACAACAATCATCTCTGGTCTTGCAGTAGGTATGGAATCAACTGCTATGCCAATTATCTTCATCGCTGCTGCTACTCTAATCGCTTTCAAATTCATGGGTCTTTACGGTATCGCACTTGCTGCTGTTGGTATGCTTTCTACAGCGGGTATCACAGTTGCAGTTGATGCTTACGGTCCAATCGCTGACAACGCTGGCGGTATTGCAGAGATGTGTGAACTTCCAAGTGAAGTACGTGGCATCACTGACAAGCTTGACGCTGTTGGTAATACTACAGCTGCAATCGGTAAAGGTTTCGCTATCGGTTCTGCTGCACTGACTGCTCTATCTCTGTTCGCTTCATACTCACAAGCAGTTGGTCTTGAAACAATTTCAGTACTTAAACCAACAGTAGTTGTTGGTCTGTTTATTGGTGGTATGCTACCATTCCTATTCTCGGCAATGACTATGGAGTCAGTTGGTAAAGCTGCGTTCCAAATGATCGAGGAAGTTCGTCGTCAGTTCAGAGAAATCCCTGGCGTTATGGAAGGTACTACTACTCCTGAGTATGCTAAGTGTGTAGATATCTCTACAGCTGCTGCTCTTAAGGAAATGATGGTTCCTGGTCTTATGGCTGTACTGGCTCCAATCGTAGTTGGTCTGCTTCTAGGTGCAGAGGCTCTTGGCGGAATGCTTTCAGGCGCACTTGTTACAGGTGTTCTTATGGCAATCTTCATGTCAAACGCTGGTGGTGCTTGGGATAACGCTAAGAAGTACATCGAAGAAGGTCACTTCGGCGGTAAAGGCAGCGAGCCACACAAGGCTGCAGTTGTTGGTGATACAGTAGGTGACCCATTCAAGGATACTTCTGGTCCATCAATCAACATCCTAATCAAGCTGATGACAATCGTTGCGCTTGTATTTGCGCCTCTATTCTCATCATTCGGTCCTTTTCTGTAAGATTTGGACAACAATTAATTGAGACTTTAAGGGACAAGCGCTGCTTGTCCCTTTTTGCGCCCATAAACAAGGCGTGGAATGGCGGCTAAAGAGAGCTGGTAATGATACATCAATTACCAGCTCTCTTTGACTGTCTCGTAGGTGGCATTAGAAATACAGGCTGTAAGACCAGCTATGTTACAGATCTATAAATCGATTACATAAATATAACGAATAAGAAGTCACACAAGAGTTTCCGACAAACTTGCTGTGGTATAATATAGCTATACACAAGAAAGGGGTATTCCCATGAACATCCAAGAAAAAATTCTCGCGTATTTATCAGAACAGAATCGCCCCATTGCCGATATTGACATAGCGGCAGATTTTGAAATTGAAAAGTCGCAATATAACACCTTCTTCGAAATTCTCGAAAAGATGGAAGAACAGGGTCTTGTTATAAAAACTAAAAAGAAAAAATATGGTTTGCCAGAAGTCTTTGGCATGGTTACCGGTAAAGTTCAGAGCACACTTAAGGGATTTGCGTTTCTTATTCCCGATGACAAGTCTGCAACAGATGTTTTCATTCCTGCATCAGAGCTGGAAGGCGCCATGCATGACGACCGGGTCCTGATAAAACTGACTCAGAAATCTGAAGGATCACGACGTGCTGAAGGTACTGTCATCAAGATTCTTGAGCGCGCCAACAGCGAAATCGTGGGTACCTTTGAGCAGAGTAAGGACTTTGGATTTGTGCTGCCTGACATTAGAAAAATCAATATGGATATTTATGTTCCAGGTCCCTTCAGCGCAGGCGCGCAAAATGGCGACAAGGTCGTCGTTAAAATTACAAAGTGGCCTAAGGGCAGAAGAAATCCTGAAGGTAAAGTTATTGAAATTCTGGGTAAGAAGGGCGATCCAGGAACGGATATTCTTTCTGTTATCAGGAAGTACCATTTGCCTGAAGAGTTTCCAAAGAAAGTACTTGCTGAAGCTGACCAGGTACCACAGGAGGTCTCAGACGATGAAATCAAGCGTCGCAAGGATTTAAGGGATCTGACCATTGTAACCATAGATGGAGCAGATGCCAAGGACCTTGATGATGCCATTTCCATAGAAAGACTTGAAAATGGAAACTTTAGACTTGGCGTCCACATTGCAGATGTAACGCACTACGTACGTGAGGGTGCGCCACTGGATAAGGAAGCGCTCAAACGCGCGACGAGTGTTTACTTGGTAGACCGTGTTATTCCAATGCTTCCAAGAAGACTTTCCAATGGTATTTGCAGTCTGAATCCACGTGTTGACAGATTGACAATGACCTGCATGATGGAAATTGACATGAATGGTGGCGTTGTAGACCATGAAATCTTTGAATCGGTGATCAAGACCAACGAGCGAATGGTATATACCGATGTCTCTGATATTCTAGATGGCATTGATCGCCCTGAACTCAAGCAATATGAGTATTTATTTGAAACCTTCAAATACATGGAGGAGCTTGCAAAAATCCTTCGCAAGAAGCGTGAGCGCCGCGGTGCAATAGATTTCAACTTCCCAGAAGCGAAAATTATTGTTGATGAAAACGGACATCCGGTAGAAATCAAAAAGGCAGAACGGCGCATTGCAAATAGAATGATTGAGGAGTTCATGCTTGCAGCCAATGAAACCGTTGCAGAGCACATGCACTGGATGGAGCTGCCTTTTGTTTACCGTATTCATGAAATGCCGGATGAAGAAAAAATTGTCACTTTCAATAAGTTCATCCATAACTTTGGGTTCTTTGTGAAGGGGGCCCAGGGTGAAGTTCATCCTAAGGCTGTGCAAAACCTGCTTGAAAAAGTGGAAGGGAGACCTGAAGAACACATTGTCAGCAAAATGATGCTGCGTTCGCTTAAGCAGGCCAAGTACTCGCCAACCAATGAAGGACACTTTGGCCTTGCAGCCAATTATTATTGTCATTTTACTTCACCAATCCGACGATACCCAGACCTTCAAATCCACAGAATTATCAAAGAGATGCTGCAGAGTAAGCTGAGCCCGGGTAGGATTGAAAGGCTTAACGATATCGTGCTTTACGCATCAGAGCAGTCTTCAGAGCAGGAACGTATTGCAGAAAAAGCTGAACGTGAAACCGATGATATCAAAATGTGCGAATACATGCTTGACTATGTTGGCGAAAGCTTTGAAGGCATGATTTCATCTGTGACAAGCTTTGGTGTCTTTACAGAGCTGGAAAACACCGTTGAGGGCTTGACACGAATGAATCTGCTCGATGACGATTACTATTACTACGACGAAGAAAATCTGCAACTTGTAGGTGAACGCAGCGGTAACACGTATAGAATTGGAGACAAAGTGCTTGTAAGAGTGGAGCGTGTTGATGTCGATCTGAGAGAGATAGACTTCTTTATTCTGGAGAAGCTCAGTTCAGCCTATTAGTAAGGACAAATGAACCTGCGTAAAACAGATATATAATATGAATGCACTGTAAACACGACAAAAGAAGAGGATTTTCCTCTTCTTTTTATTTCTGCCTCTGATATAATGTTCTTATCGTAAATGGATTGCCCAATAAACCTAAAGAGGGTGCTTCAAATGCTAGAAGACAAGATATATAGAATCATACTGATAACCTCCTGCACACTGTCCATATTCAGTATTGCAGGAAATGTGCTGGCAGGATTTGCGCCAATAATAAGCTTAAAATGGGTTGTCCTGTGTTTGATTTCAGGCCTTGCCATCTATTTTCAAAGAAAAAAACGTGTAGAATGGTGGAAGTTTGCCTATTTCATATTTTTGATAGTCGCATTTCTGCCCTTTGCATTCTTTGATTCCGGCGGGAGTGAAAACAACGCGATTGCTTATGTTTTTCTCGTGTTGATTTGTGTGGCTTACCTCTTTGAAGGTAAACAGCGGATGACGCTGATTGTTTTGCTTCTGGTCATGTTTCCCGCTCTTATTGCAGTGGAGTTTTACTATCCTGAAGCTGTAAAGACCCATCCGCCGATTACGCAGTTCATTGACCGGATGATTCAGATTCCCCTGATTATGACTGGGGCTTATGTTCTTGTAAGTCGTTTTGCAAATGCCTATGAAGCACAAAAAAAGCATGAAGCGTCCTATAGTCGAAGACTTGAAATTCTCAATGCAAAACTAGAGTTTCAGGCATATCATGATACGTTGACCCGTCTCAAGAACAGGCGGGCATTTGACTTGGCACTTAAGCAGGTGAAAACTTCTGGAACAGAAAGTGTTTATGTGGTCATTTTCGATATAGACAAATTCAAGCAAATCAACGACACCCTAGGTCACTTGGCTGGTGATGAGATATTGGTCGCCTTTTCAAAGAAGCTCTTAGGCTTGTGTTCAGACACTGTGCTGATAAGTCGTTGGGGTGGTGATGAGTTTGGAATGCTCATCAATCAGGAGAAAAATGAAGTGCTGGATCTGCTGACTAGAGTCCAGCAGGATTATGCAGTTGTCGTGAAACCGCTAGGTGTAACAACGCACTTAAGCTTTGGAATTGCCATGTGGAAGTCTGGGCTTTCTGAAGATGAAATATTGACATGTGCAGACAATGCACTGTATAAGGCAAAACAGACAGGGCGTGGCAAAATGGTTTTGGCGCCGTGTCAAACTGGTAGTTAGAAGGATGTGATGAAATGATAAAGCTCGTTGTAAGTGATATGGACGGCACACTGCTGGGCAAGGACAGTAAAATCAGTCCAGTCAACGAAAAGGCAATACTGGAAATTCAGAAAATGGGTGTTCCTTTTGTGCTGTGCACAGGACGAATATATTCAGCAGTCGAGCCCTATGCGGATTATCTGGGTTTAACAGGGCCTGTGATTGGGTGCAATGGTGCAATCATCAAGAATCATGGTACTGGAGAGGTGCTTTTTTCAAATGCCATGAAGCCGGATGTTGTGAACCGCGTGGTTGATATATTCAGAAAGTATGACCACTATTTCCACTTCTATGATGAAGATACAGTATATGCAGAAAAACGCGGTCCGCTTTTCGAGTATATTGAAATGATGGCTGAGAAGATGGGCGATACACGCATCAAGACAAAGCTCGTTGAAGATGTGAAAGTCCTGATCGGCAATTCCGTCGATGTTCTGAAAATGGGCTTCAATCTGGTCGACGAAGAGGTGTCTCCACGCATTGTAGAAGAGGTACGCGAAATCAAGGGACTGACAGTTGTTCAATCGGCGCCATCCCTAATGGATGTCATGAATGAGGGCGTCAGCAAAGGTGAAGCCATTAAGGCACTCGCGGAGCTTTTCAAGCTGTCTACAGATGAAATCATGGCTATGGGCGACAATGACAACGATATTGAAATGCTGAAAACGGCGGGTGTTGGTGTTGCCATGGGAAATGCAGGCGATCACGTAAAAGCGATTGCGGATGACGTGGCAGTTCATCATGAAGAGGACGGCGTTGCCTGGGCACTTGAAAAGTATGTATTGTCAAAAAAAGAGCTCTATAAGTAGAGGTTCTTTATAAAATGAATTAAGGGGCTGTTGCAGGAATAAGTGCTTCCGATTAAAGATGTATGGAAAATACCTCTTTGTATGGAAGCGCCTAATTGCTGCAGCAGCCCCTTTGTCTTATGCCTGTTTAGGGCGATTTAGTTTTTGTTGATAAATGTATCGATGAAGAACTCAAGCATGCGTGTATCATCTGTCAGTTCAGGGTGAAATGCAGTTACAAGCATATTGTCTTGGCGTGCACACACGATTTTGTCATCGACAAGAGATAAGACTTCCACTGAATTGTCACATTTTGATATATAAGGTGCTCTTATAAACACAGCAGGGAAGTCAGAAATGACATTGCCAATGGATGTATTGGTTTTGAAGCTTCCAAGCTGCCTGCCATATGCGTTGCGAACTGCGGTTACATCCATTGCGGCCAAGTGTACTGTGGAATCATTCTCAATATTTTTTGCAAGGAGGATGAGTCCCGCACAGGTGCCCCAGACAGGGAGGCCGCTGGATATGCGTTCCTTCAGGGGCACAAGCATTTCAAAATCATTTAGCAGCTTGCCCATTGTCGTGCTCTCACCGCCAGGAATAATCAAACCATCGATTTCGCTGAGTGCCTTGACGTTTCGTACTTCTACTGGCTGGTGTCCCAGATGCTTAATATGGTCGACGTGTTCTCGAAAGGCACCTTGAAGTGCCAAAACCCCGATGTGCAGGTGTCTTTTTTCGGCTATACAGGTCATTTTAGTATCCTCTGTGTGCCATCAGATCAGTGTGTTCAATAGAATAAACATTGATGCCAACCATAGCTTCACCCAGGTTTTCTGAAATTTCCGCAAGAATCTGAGGGTTATTGTAGTGTGTAACTGCTTTAACAATGGCAGCTGCACGCTTGCGTGGGTCTCCAGATTTAAAAATGCCTGATCCGACAAATACACCGTCGCATCCAAGCTGCATCATCATCGCCGCGTCAGCTGGTGTTGCAACGCCGCCTGCTGCAAAGTTCACAACGGGAAGTTTTCCGTTTTCGTGAATATACTTCACAAGTTCAATAGGGGCCTGAAGTTCTTTCGCCGCATTGTAAAGCTCATCTGCAGTGAGACCTTCAATTCGTCTGATTTCACTGTTCATAAGGCGCATATGGCGTACTGCTTCAATGACATCACCCGTTCCGGGTTCGCCTTTTGTACGGATCATGGATGCACCTTCGGCGATACGGCGAAGCGCTTCGCCAAGATTCTTGGCTCCACATACAAATGGCGCCTTAAACTGTGACTTATCGATATGAAGTGCTGGATCGGCAGGCGTCAAGACTTCGCTCTCATCAATGTAATCTATATCAAGCGCTTCTAGTATTTGCGCTTCAACAAAATGTCCAATCCGAACTTTTGCCATAACCGGTATGGAAACAGCAGCCTGTATTCCCTTAATCATTTGCGGGTCAGAGGCACGGGCAACACCGCCATCCTTGCGTATGTCAGCAGGTACACGTTCAAGTGCCATTACTGCACATGCACCTGCCTCTTCAGCAATGATTGCCTCTTCAGGTGTTGTTACATCCATAATGACGCCACCTTTTAGCATTTGTGCCAAATTTTTGTTGAGTTCAGGTCTTTCTCTCATATGTATCCCTCCACTTAAATGTATGTGTGATTGTATCTTTTAATAAAATATTAAACGATACAATGTGGTGTGTCAAACTTAAAAATAATAAATTGTAGCGATACAATTATTGGATTTGTCACAAGGAGTCATGCTTTGGGTATAAAAACGAATGTATTCTGGCAGGTGTATCAGGGGATATGGAGAGGATTCAGAAATATTACGTATCCCTTACAGATAGCGGCTTTCAGTTGACGAATAAACTTCAATCTGCTACAATTCAGAAGTACACTCAAGTAAGAAAGGGGTGCTTCCATGGCTATCGGAAAATTGATTGCAAACAATAAAAAGGCATATCATGAGTATTTCATTGAAGATAAACTGGAAGCGGGAATCGTTTTGACAGGAACTGAAGTGAAATCCATAAGAATGGGACGTGTCAACATCAAAGAGTCTTATGCTCAAGTTAAAGATGGTGAGGTCTTCATTACGGGTATGCATATCAGTCCTTATGAGATGGGGAACCGGTTCAACCGCGATCCGCTCAGAACGAGGAAACTTCTGCTGCATAAAAGGGAAATCAACCGCCTTGTCGGATACATTCAGCAAAAGGGTCTGACACTTGTTCCCCTAAAGGTCTATATAAGCCCAAAGGGACTGGTCAAGGTTGAGCTCGGTGTGGCAAAGGGTAAAAAGCTCCATGACAAGCGTGATTCTATGGCTAAGCGTGATTCTGATAGAAGAATCCAGCAAGCGATCAAAGAATCATCGCGTTACTAGACTGACGTCACTTATACACGGGGGTGTACAGGTTTCGACAGGGGTGTGGAACTTAGGTAAGCGAGCCGTGTTTCTTTTTCCTGGGGTACACGTTAAAGAACTGGGATACTAAATATAATTGCTAATAACAATTACGCACTAGCAGCTTAATGTTGCTATCCTGATCAGGCGCCTTTCATCCTTGTCGCGTCTGGCAACATAGGATCACTCTTACAAGGGTCAAAGTCTAACGGTGTCTCCCGTTAGAGGGGTATTTTAGAGGCTTTGCCTGACTCTTTGTGGGTTACTGCACGTTGACGATGGCGAGACTTTAATCAGTAACTGCGCTCGGAGAAAGCTTTTGAGAAATGCTTTTGGACGCGGGTTCGATTCCCGCCACCTCCACCAAACGGAAGTAATAAGAACCCCATCTACTTTGTAGGTGGGTTTGTTCTTTTTACTCGACTGGAGTAACTCTATAACTACATAGGGTTACTTTTTTTATACTTAAATTACGGTAATAAAGTACAAATATGTTACAGGAATAGAAATTAACTTGTAATATAATCCATAAGTGTATAATCTGATAATGAATAAAAAAATGATAGGAGGACATTGAATGCAATATAGGATGAAAAACGGAAGAAAGTATAAGGTTCTGGCGAGTGCATTTCTCGGAGCAACGCTCATAATGACACCAGTCTCACTAGCGGATACCTTAGAACAAACTTCTGTCATAGAGCAATCTATCGCTTCAGAAGCAGTTATATCCTTGCAGAATGAGGTAGCTAAGATTGAAGCATTAAAGCAATATAAGATCGAATCAGCACAAGTGTACGATCAAATTAATGCTTTGCTTAGTGAAGTTAACGCAGAACTGGAAAACGGTACAATTTCCCGGGAAAATGAAGTGCTTAAGAAGGTAGGTTACACACTTTCCAGTTACCTAAAATCGGATTCCATCGATTTCAGTACTTATATGAAAGTTGGTAATGTTAGTAACTCAAAAGAGATGCTTATTGCTAGTACTGATAAGTTAATAAACTTCGTAGGAGAAATGGAAATCCAAACGGTAGTAGATCTGTTCGATCTTGCTTCAACGCAGTTAAGTGAGAATCTTGCTAATAAGATTGAGTCAGAAGAAACGTATAGAACATTGAATGATTCTGTTTTAGATATTCTTCAGGCTATGGAATCAAATACAATTGAGCCAAGTCGTGATTTGAGAGTAAAAGCAGTACATACGAAAGAAAATGTGGATAAACCTAGATGGGAAGCGTTAAAGGATAGTAGTTCTATCTATACTCAAATAGGTGATGTAGATGCGATTAAAGCAGAACTATTTAATAACTTACAAATTCTATTTGAAAAGAATCAAGTGGATGTGACTGTCTATGTAACACCTATAACACAATATGGACAGACGGTAACAACAACTGATATGTCTTACAACTCATCGTACACGAAGATTCAAGTCAAGTACGGGACTCACACATACGGTAGCAATAATCAGGAAGAGTATGACAAGGTTCTTGCAGTTGTGGAAAAAGCCGTAGCTGATGCCCAAAAAGAGTGGGATGAAAAAGGTGATAAGCTATTTGAAGATGGCTTGACATTCCAACATAGATATGATATATTAACGAGGGGCTTCGAAGGGAAAACGATGTCCCAAAAGGATAAAGATGACTTTGATTACTTAGCTTTAGTATATTATAGAGGCTTATCTTTGGATGAGATTAAATGGGCGTGGTTCACAGACGTTGCTTTCGCTAACATTTTAGAAGCGGAGGGTCAATCTTCTAGTCTTGATGGTGAGTCAGCTTATTCTTATTTATTTGAGGATAGGGGAGATTGTAATTCGAGGGCATACTTGAATCAGGTTTTGTATGATGTTCTAGGAAAAAACACGAGAATCGTAAAAGACCGCTCACATGCATGGGCGCAGATTCAGATAAATAGTGATGTATGGTACTCGGTAGCAGGAGGGGTATCTATGGAAGGTGCTCAGACAACTGGTATCTTAGTAGCGCCGACTTGGTAACAATAACAATTTAATAATATAATCATGACATTAATAAACCCC
The DNA here is from genome assembly GCA_963678925.1 of uncultured Acidaminobacter sp. Taxonomy (GTDB): domain Bacteria; phylum Bacillota; class Clostridia; order Peptostreptococcales; family Acidaminobacteraceae. The sequence goes on from OY787533.1 coordinate 3,213,009, forward strand.
TATACATACTAATCAGATTCTTAAGGATACGAGTATGTATAGGGGTTTCTATATTCTCAATTCTGACATCTAGATTGATAAAAGTGGTAACAAAAAATAGAAAAGGAATAAGGAGTGTTAAATATGCCGAAAACCGAAGTAGACAGCCTAGACATAGAACAATCAAAATGTAGCATATCAGGTGGCATCAGTGAGGGCTTCATATTACGAGATATCGACATGTCTCAATTCATTTGCGAGATAAATTTTCGCTACAACAATAATTGAGGGTATATCCTATGGGAGTTGTTGTTGAGTCCATTTTTTTGCATGAAAATCCTCGTTATGAGTTGTGCGTTAAAATGATGCTCCGTGTTTAATGAAAAATGCGTCGGAAAATGTAGGTGAAGCAATAAAAGCAAGATGATGTTTTGTAATGAAATATAGTAATGTTCATATAATTTAACTCATAACGAGTAAGTGAGCAGTGATTAGTTATGTATATTGAAACGTTTTGAAACTCGTTATGAGTTGTGATGATATTTTTAATGAAAAATCAATCAAATTGTAAAAAAGATGAGTGAATAAAATGGCTATTATAGATCAAAAAGATAAGAGATTATAGATGACTTAATGGAACAGTTCAATTGCGAGATAAATTTTCGGTACAACGATAATTGAGGGTATATTCTAAGGAAATTGTTGTAGAGCGTGTTTTTGAACAAAAAAATCCTCGTTAGGAGTTATGCGTTAAAATGATGCTCCGTGTTTAATAAAAAATGCGTCGGAAATTGAGTCGAAAACAATAAAGGTAAGATGATGTTTTGTAATGAAATATAGTAATGCTCACAGGGTGAAACTCATAACGATGAGTGGTGAATAATTAGTTACTTATATTAAAAGCATATTTGAACTCGTTATGAGTTGTGGTAATATAATTAGTGTAAATCAATCAAAATAATTAAAAATGGGTGAATAAAATGGCTATTATATATCAAAAAGATAAAAGATCAGGGATAACTTATGTCTATGAGTCGAAATCACACTGGGATAAGGTGAAAAAACAATCACGAGCAAAACGGACTTTATTAGGTCGTCTTGATGAATTTAAAGGAGAAATAGTACCGACCGATGGACGTATGAAGATACATCAAATAGAACGAAATGAAGCAGACGGTAAAGTTACAAATAATCACTATTTTTTAGGAATTAGCAGAGAGAAATACTCAATGAATCTTTCAGCTTTCGAAATTATGGGAATATCTAGTCGTATTATTAAGAATATAAAGAGTAGAGGTTACGAAACGATTGGTGATTTAGCAAATTTGAACGAAATTGAATATATGTTGGCTGTACGAAAACGCAATATCAAGAGTTTTGATACGGTTATATATAAGTTCAAAATGACCATAGAAAAGCTGATCAAGGAAGTGTTGAGAGAAACTGAGGAAAGTAGAAAATACAAAGTTTACTTAGCAAGAGCAGGAGGTCAATCTTTTGAGGCTATTGGAGAGCAATTTGGAACGAGTAAGCAGCGTAGTGCTCAAATTGTAGAGGCGTTTCACGATGAAATAAAGGAATTTATATATTGTGTGTTAGAGAAGTATTTGTCAGAAAAAAAGTATATTCGTATCGATGATGATTTTAAGGAACTTTGTAAAATAGAGTCTTTTAAGGAACTTTTAGTTTTTTTCTGTGCATACGATAAAAAATACGAGTATCTGGATTTTTCTGAAATAATTTTACATAAGCAAGAAAAGAGTGTCGAAGAAGAGTTGAGTATGATTTTACAGGAAGTCATTGGTGAAGGAATAGACATTAATGAAAATTGGAATGCATTTGAGTTAGCAATTAGTAATGCGGGACTGGGTTTTATAGCTAAAAAAGATGTGTACGCATTTCTGAAAAAAGAGTCGTATTACTTCTATAATGATTTTGTAAGTAAATATGCGTTACCTTATGGTGTACTGTGTGAGAAAATTGTATCGGAATATTTTCCTAAGGGAATTAAGATAACCAGAACAGTTGGGAAAATTGAAGAAGATATTACTAGATTAAGGGCGCTGGTTAGTAAGAAATATGGCGACCTTGGACTTCCAGAATCAGATAAATCACTAACAGAACGTATGGGTGTACATCTAGTCCAGTGTGATCGAGGAAAATTTATATCGAGAGATAAGATAATTATTGAAGATAGCACTTTAGATAAGATTACAGCATATATTGATCAGTGCACTGAGGAGAAAATTTACTTTAGTGAGATTTTTAACAAATTCGAAGAATTGTTGAATAGAACCAGTAATGTTGATAATGAGTATTTTTTACATGGCGTATTGAGATGGAAGTTTCCAGATGAGTATAAAATGAGCCGTGATTATATCGTTAATGAAAAAGGACAAAAATAAAAGGGTACTGAATAGCACCCTTTAGTTGATGAGAGTTTGAATGAGAAATTATCAGAGTGATATAGATTACTGAGTGTAGATGCGTTTGAAACCATCTTTAGGTGATTCATTGGAATCAGATTCAGTATCAGTGGAAGTTGAGTTCTCTAGCTCAGTAGAGTCCTTGCAAAAATGATTCATTACGTGTTCAAAACTAATAGGTGGAAGTGGAGCAGTAGGCGAGTGTCGATGAATCTCGTTTGATGTATTTTCATATTCGACTTTCTGAATCGGGACTTTGGAGGATTCGCCTTGCTCAAAATATAAAATTCTAGTTATTCTCCTTAATAGTGCTTCATATGTTACTGGATCAGATTCAGCGAGTTCTGGATATTGCTTATGAAGCGGAATGTTGCTCACGATATATACTTTTGTGTAACAGGCCTGCTTGTCAAAATAGCGAGATGGTAACACCAATGGGTATCCTTCTAGGTATTTCAAGAGGTCTGAGATTGGAAATTGACCACGATACTCATCAAGTAAAAGAATGTTCTCTTGCTTGTAAGAATCAAAGGGGTGTTTATAGTTTGATATTCGAAAAACATCAGAATAGCCCTCTGTTTCGAGCACAAATCGAGATTTGCCAACCCCTGTGCTTCCGTAAATATAAATTACTTCCATATGCCTGTAAGTGTCTTTATATTTTTCTGCGAGTAAAACCTCACGTACTTTATCGATTTTTTGAGAATCAAAAAGGAAAGATGGTGATTCGTGCATGATCTGGTATGTGCTATCACCTGCTTGTATTGATTCAAGAAGTTCAATAAGATCATTTCTTTTCCCAGGTCTTTCTTCGGGAACCTTACCACTCTCATAATGTGTTTCTCTAAGACTTGTAGTACCTTTCTCACTTTTCTCCCATTTACCAGTTTTAAAAACGTAATCTCGATTTTGTGAGGCAGTTCCTTTTGCCTTATCTACATGAGCATGTTCAAAGTGCCTCTTGATTTGAGAGAAGCGAACTGGTGATTTGAACTGAAGGAACAAGTGAATATGAGGGGTTTGCTCAGTTGTACCGATTTCCATAGCGTAGCAGTAATATTTAATAGAAGTGAAATTTTCTTGAATTGTCTTTTGGATGTTTTCAAGAGAGTACACAGCATTGTACTCAGATTTCATAGGGTTGTTGATTGTTAGCAAATATTTCCTACTTTGGGTATCTTTTCGTTTCTTATAATCGGTCATGGACAGCTCACTCCTTATCTACCTTCAAGTCAATGCCACCCAAATTATTAGGCAACTTCTCAATCCCAAGCAAATCTCTAAGTTCCTCATCGGAAAGGGTACTGTTAATAGCACCCTTGATTGGTTTGTAAGACTTTGGAGGAAGACCTTGTTCAGTTCTTTTTTGATTCATTCGTTCTCTTCTTTCCTGAATACGCTGAATCGTTTGAGCTTGTGCTTTGTGGTGACGTTCTTCGAGCTGTGATGCAGTTGGTCGATTGGATTTGTAGCCTTTTTTGTTCATTTTAGTAATCCTCCTTTTCTGAAAAATAGTCGTCATCATCATAATTGAATCCACTTATTTGTGGTTCATCTTTAACAACGCAATCGTATAGCAAGTCTAAGATATCAATAGTAAATTCTGAACTGCGGTTGAACTGTTCAAGGGCATTTAGAATTTCGACTTGCTTGAAGAGATGCTCGCTGAGTTCTAAGAAATCGAAAAGGTTTTCGTCAATTAGATCAAAAAGATCATTTCTTACAAAGAAGTTGTAAAGTCGCGGAAATGAAATGTAAAAAATAGTGTAATCAAATTTGCTAAGAGCTTTTCGCACAGTATGTACAAGCAATGGATGCTTGAAAAATTCTTCGTGGTCGAAAATGTGCAGAACTGAAATTCTGTTATCGAAAATTGTCCGTGAGATGAAATGAATATTCTCTGGTGAGAAATCCAAAGTGTATATGTTGTTAACTCTGATTTCATTTAAGAAATCTTCATGAACTAAAACATCTTCTGACAATGAGTCAGGTGCTAAAAGAATCTCAAATGGATCATTTGAAGTATTGGAAATGTCAATGAACTTAGAGTAAGAAGAACGAACTCTTTTGATACCAGCTTCTGTTTCCTTGTTTTGTACGACTGCATTAGCCTTAGTTTTCTTCATGATTGTTGCTCCTTTCGATGGAAAAATCAGTTGTCATCAATTTAAACTTCTTTGGATTGTAGTTCTTTGTATTTCTCATAAAATACATGTGGGTTGTCATTAACTGTCTCCCTCATAATTCGATCAAGATGATAATGGAGATCAGGGTGATCAAATTTTTTGTAAGAATTCATTTCTTGAACATCGATACAGCGATCATTAAAATTCTCATAAAGATCAATATCAATTAGGTCTCCGAAAATGTAATCCACTTTGGACATACCATATACTTCAGGTAAAATTTCAGAAAAATCATGTTGTGTTAAGCATGCGTGAGGGAGATATTCGTCATAATACAGAATGTCTAAATAAGTTACTAAATCTCGAATGAAATCGGGTGGTTGATATCCAATCAGAAATACATGCTCATCTGGATCGATACCAGTATGATGAATTCTGTAAGAATAAGTATTGGATAAATGATTCATTGAATAACCTCCTTATGAAATCGGTGTGTTGTTGTTTACATAGCTATTCTAGCAAGTAAAACAGACTTCAATAATTGACAGTAGTACATGTATTTGAGTACACTTTTTTATTGCTACAGTTTAGATTGTGACTTGCGACAGTGTGCGACAAATGAGGGGATTGTTGAAATTAGAGAGATGCGACTATGCTACAGGGGTCTAGGGTAATACTAGGAGCTAACGCTCTTCCTAGACCCAAAAGCCATCGCTACGCTCTGACTGTGGCTGAGGGAGCAAGTTTCGCCTACTGCCTTCGGCTCGGCTACACACTCCCACGCCACGCAGAATCCGCCAAGATTGTCCGAAACGGACGCAAAGGGCGGCTATCTGCCCAAATGGTGTCATTAGCAATCTGGATTTGAAAGGACAATTAGATAACGCTCAACAGCATTGTCACCATAATGGATAATTGCATCAGGAAACAAATAAAAGAGGTCTGTTGAACAAACGCTTTCAGTTTTGAACTGAATAAAAATTGTGTAATAAGAGTTCTTCAAGTGTTTTTTGAATGAAATCACATGTTTTGGAAGAGTGCGGAGCTTTTGATTGATTCTTTCTTCGTTGAGTTCAGAATGCGTCAAATTGAAGTGAAGATGAAAAAACTTTGAATGTGCCATTTTGTAAACCTCCTTATTTATCTTGTGAGAGCTAGAATTATGTAGTCTTCTAGCTTTTTAACATTGGTAACGTGTGGAACAATAACGGAATGAAGCTGTGTACCATTAGTGAGCATGTAACCAGAGCCTTGTTCATGGTTTTCAGCCATTTCATCTTGAAATCCGCTAAATAGCATAGATTTACCTTCTTTGCTGAGATTGCCGAGTGCAATGACACAATTAATTGAGTCTCTCACGCCAGAATTAAAGAGTGATGCATCTGGGCGTTGTGTGGAGACAAGAATATGTGTATTGAAACTTCTACCGAGAAATACCAAGTTTGCGATTTTAGCCTTAATTGACTCAGCCTCTTTTTTTCCGAAACAACCTAACATGCTGCCAAGTTCCTCGATTACCAGTAACCTAAATGAACGATCAATGGATTTTCCTTCTTGTCGTTCTTTGAATTCGTCATAAAACTGGTTGAGTCCATTGAGCGTTGCTTCAAATTCAAAGAGTCGAGGGCTACCACGAGCAAAATGGTAATCATCAGCCTTGAAATCTAGGACTGTCACTTTGGAATCTGGTATTGAAAGAGAGACTTTACCAATGATCAGTTTATTGAGAAAAGTTTTTCCTGAACCCGTTGCACCTGATGTTAGAATATGAGGTGTTTTTTTGAAATCAATATTGTGATAATGCTTAATCCCAGATGACGACAGTTGTTTGTCTAGTACAATATCAAGTTTCATTTCGATGTATCTCCTCTTAACATAAATGGAAGGGGAAGGGGCAAATTGTAATGCCCCTTAAAAATCATCATCAGAAATATCCCTATTTACTTGTTGGACGGGTTGTTGCTTATTACGCTTAGCATTGATGACATGCTTATAAATCAGATCATTGTTCACAAAAGCAATTTGAATAAGGAAATGCGTTCCCATGTCTGTTATATCCATGAGTTGAATTGCATGAATTCCATTATAGGAACTCGCACCTAATTGTGTATTTGCATCGTACTCATTGTGAGCTTGAGCCATGAAAGTTTCGAGCATCTTCTGAGCAAATTGAAGTTTTTCTTCAGGAAGTTCATCGTGAGAGTGTTTATCCAATTTGAATGCCATTAAGGAATGATCATGATAGGGAATGAACTCAGGAACATGTACGATGTCAATTGCAGACTGAGGCATGCGTACTGGAAGATAATCGGACATTTTACGCATTGAACTGAAAATGAAATCACGAACGAAAATATACTGGTTAATAGGAAGAGATTCAGTGGGTTGAGATTGTTGTAAATGCTCATCGTAAATGAAAAGACCAAAGGTGATAAGAAGGAGTACTTCAAAGTAAGCTCCAAGAAAACGCATTGCAAGTACGAAAAAAATCATTGGAAGAACAACTCTAGGTATCCAAATGTTAGCTAAATCAAAGCAAAGTTTAGTCTTTGATTCAAGTTTTTGCTCTGCACTAGAGTCTTGTACTTTTCGAGCTGTATAAGCTGCGATTGAAGCATTTGTACCAGTGTTTAGCTTTGAAAAATTCTCCAGAGTAGAAATGATTGCAAGTTTGAAATAATTGAATAATTTAGTCATATTACCCTCCTTAAAGAGTTAAGGGCTTGCGAAATCTAAGTTTGACACAAGCCCGATAGAATTGTGAATGATTAACGATTAAGCATTTGTTTTAGTAGCTGGTTTTACAACCATTGCTTTTTCAGCTTTGCACGAGAGTGCCCAATCGTTGAGACGTGTGTTCCAATAAAACTTGCCAACAAACCCTTCAAATGAAAGGAAAATTGGAGTACCTTGCTCGATTTGCTCCTTTGTGACAACATCCTTAGTATCCGATGTGGAGATTTTGAATTTTTCGAACGCATTATTTTCTGCAATCAAAGTGAAAGTTGTACCAGTATGATTATCAGTGCGTTCTCCATCTTTGAACTCGAATCGAGGTGCAACATCAATTACTCTCACAGAACTCGACTTTGCAATGTTTTCAAGGTTTAGGTTGATACTATTAGGTTTCATCATTTGTAAAAAGCCTTTCTACGAAGACCTTCTTTGAATGAGTTGAATTCTTCTTCATGTGCTTGGCAAAACTCAAAAATGTCCTTGAATAAGGTCTTCGCAATTTTCTTAGTTTGATCATCAGACATTTCATGAGTCGCCAGTGCCATAGGTTATCTCCTCCTTTCTACAACTATATAATCCCATATATGGGATTTAATTTATTATCATCAGTGATAGTGTTTTGCTTATTACTCGGGCAAAAATCTTGATTGTAAATGTGCGTGATTGACTATTGAGTCGATAATTTCGCGATCTTTGGATATGTGTTCTGACAATATATATCCAGCGTGATAAAGGAGAGCATTGGATTCATCAAGGGTGAGTTCGAGAACGAGAACCAATCGAATAGCAACGTTCCATGAGATATTGTAATCTGGCTTGTTCAGATAATACCTTTTCGTTCGAGAGAGATTATTATCGCTCAATCCGACTGACATTGCCGTTTTCGCTGGATCTAAATTTTTTTCATCGCATTTTTGTTCATAAGCAAAAATAAAGTTTAATGGTACTTGACTGTTCATAAAAGAACCTCCGTATTAATGACAGAGGCGTAAGACAACACATTATTGCCAATATCCTCTGCACCTATACGGCACATCTACAAAAATGTCCAAAATGAGTTTTTCAGAACAGGGCTGAAATATTCAGAACAGAACCGGAGTTAAATATCCATTATTTTTGGTGAAAAAATGAGCTTTAAATATTAGAAGTGAGTGATTAACTGAGTTGAAAATTTTTAACTTGGTTTTTTTATGGAAAAGTAAGTGTGTGAATGGGGATGCCATATAGAAAAATTGGTCTAGAGTCTAAAAAGTTAAAAGATAAATTACAACAGTTCAAATTTTGAAGTCTGTAATGCTAATAATTTTTGCTACCGACAATGGGGGGGGGATTTTTTTGCATGTTAGATTGGAAACTGGTAACTGGTAACTAGAAACTAGATAAACAGAAAAATGTTTAATCAATTTAATTATGAAAAAAGCAGTTATCGTTTTTGCATTAGTCTTAAGATTTAAGTTATTAGTTGAATGCTGAAATGATATATGAAAAATATCAAAATCCTACGATTAAAGATTTAAAAATATATAATAAATAGTTTAGCATGTAAATATAGCAAAGAGCTCTTGCTAGTAAGGTCAGAAGTTTAGTCGTGGCTAAATAATTAGTTGAAAAAATCACGATTCGAATCGTTTGTTAAATTTGCTAAAAATTGATAGGAGGGTAACGATTTATGAAAATCGTATCTACAAAAAAAGTTCGTGCGGAAGGTTATCAGTTAGGAATAAAAACACAGGAAGTGAAAAACGATGATGGTAGTAAAGTAAATGAAATAGTGGAGTCGCTAAAGATTGTAAAATTGAGAAACGTTGTTACGGGAGAAATCAGATTGGGAATTGTCCATGAAACAAGAGAACTAAATTCGAAAGTAATAGTTCTTCCAATTGGTGAGGTTGAATCAAAATTGAAAGAACTAAACAACATTGGTGTTCACTATTCAAAAGCTAATCTGCAAAAATTAGCAGCTGTAATTGTTGAAAGTGTCCATAAATACCCGCAACTTGATTTTTTTGATCAAATTGGTTTTCAGGAAATTGCAACAGGTGGATTGAGTTTTTTATGTAGTGAAGTTGTTGATTTTACAGATGGTATAGGAGGTTACAAAATGAATTTGTCGGATTGTGGAATGCATTTGAAGAGTAAAGGGGATTTGGCTGAAAGTATTAATTTCATTTCCCGTATTGTTAAAGGAAAGGTTGAGGCACAATTAGTGATTGCTGTTGGACTTTCATCGATTCTTGTTGGCATGCTTGAAACGCAGACGATACTGTTGAATTTGTGTGGTGAAAGCAGTGTGGGTAAGACGATTTTCTCTCAACTGGTTACAAGTTTCTTCTCTAAGTACAATGATGCAAGAATTTCAACTACGTTTGATATGACTGAACGTGCGATTGAAGCTTTTATGCATGATAATCTTGGTATTTCAGTTGTTGTAGATGATGCTTCTACAGGATTTGAAAAAGAAAGAAAGCTACAGCAACTTGTTTACAACTTGTCAAAAGGAACATCGAGAAGACGCCTTATTTCAGGCGGTAATTTAAATGAGTTAAAGTTTTGGAACAACTCAATAATAATGAGTTCGGAAAAATCATTTTTCTTGGGATTTGACAAGAGCAAGATGGGTTCAAACAGAAGATTTATTGAAATTAAGGTTGGTCAAGGAGATCTTACTTCTGATGCGAAACAAGCACTAGAAATTAAGAAGTTTATACGTTCGAATTATGGTCTTGTTGCACCAGCATTTGTGAGAAGTATTGCGGAGTGTGGAAAAACGGTTGAAGAGCTAAAAGATGATCTTGAGAACATCATCGATGAACTGCAGATGAGATCTGAATCAGACGGCATCTCACAAGGTTATGCAGAGATGATAGCACCAATTGTATTGACGGCAAAACTAGCAATAGATACATTGGGCATCAAACTTGATCTTGATGAACTAAAAGATTTCATGATTGAAACTGGGAAGGAGCTAATTAAGCAATTTGAACAGGAATCTATGACTGCCATTAATGATGCATACAGACTTGTATGTAATTACGCAGAACTACACTGCGAGGAGTACAACCGAGATGAGTATTTCAGTATTCCAGTTAGCGTATTCACAGAGTTAGAGGTGTCGTACGGTTTTAAAAAGAACGAGATGAGGAAGTTATTCAAGGAGAAAGACGTGTTAGTGGTTGGAAATGGGAGGAAATTTGATAATACAGTTAAATCATCAGTGACTGGAAAGGCACACAAGGTAATCTGTATTAAGAAGAATGCTGTTTTCAATTGATTGAATTATCATGAGGGGGTGAGAATCCCCCTCTTCTACAATAAAAAGGGGTATAGATAAAGAAGGAAGTGATAATATTTTTTATATATAGCAAAAAGGTAACTGGTAACATAAGATTTTTGTGATATATTTAAAATATCTCTATATGATATAATGGTGAATAAAAAAGATATATATATATTCAGAAGGGGAACAAAATGATTTACAAGGATGAAGAAAAAGTTATAAAACAAAATGAGAAAGCAAGTATAAAAAGTAAAGCATATGAACCTAAAAGAATTTTCCGTGATGGAATTGCTGAAAGAATACTAGACTTAAGAGAAAAAAGAGGTATTGATCGGAAAGATTTAGTTAAGGCGTTGGACGAACGGATCGGATTTGAATCAAATAAGCCATTTATAAATCTAAGTGGAAACAACGGAAAAGATACAATTGCGCAGTTAGAGAATCCAACAAGTTTGAACAATCAAATTGGAAGGAAACCTTCACTAGAGTTACTAGTGGAGATTGCGAGATACTATAATGTTTCAACTGATTATATTCTTGGACTGTCAGACAATGAAAGAGAAGAGTTCAAAGACGTCAAAGAAATTACAGGGTTATCTGATACTGCGATACAAAGAATTTCTTATCTTAGAGATTCGAAAATAAAATCAGAAATATTGAACCATTTATTCGAAAACGGAGAAATCAATTATCTTGTGAATGAAATATTTAGTTCGATAAATGCGTTGGTTATTAGAGATATGATTCGAAAAGAAAACGAGACAGAAGATGATGCAGAAGATGATATAGAAACTAACACTATTGTTGAAGTAGTAGATGTAATTAACTATAGGTTTGCCAATAAGGCGACTGAGATTTTCATGAGAGCTAGCGAGAAAATAATCATAAGACATTTTGATTATTTAAAAGAAAATTTAAGAAATGTGATGATAGAATTACATAAAAAAAATACTGAGACATATGAAGGGAGTTTAGAGGTAATAGACGACATATTTAAAATATTCAATAGAGCACACGAAAACGAGGTAACTGATGATGATTTGTATGACTATCATAAAAAGGAATCAGAAAGACTGATAAGAAATACTCAAAATGCAAACAATGGTATATATGAGTTCGAATAAAATTTTGAGAAAGAGAGGCTAAAATGAATGCGGTGATATACGCAAGGTTTTCGAGCAGTTCTCAAAATGAGCAGTCGATAGAGGGTCAGCTAAAGTACTGCTATGAGTATGCAAAGCGAGAAGGCATCGAAATTATTGGCGAGTATATTGATCGGTCAAAGAGTGGAACATCAGTAGATAAGCGTGAAGAATTTCAAAAGATGATTCATGATAGTAAGAAACAGCAATTTGAAATTGTGCTTGTATATCAGCTCGATCGATTTGCTAGAAATAGATATGACTCTGCTACGAGTAAGGCTAAGTTAAAAGCCAATGGTGTGAAAGTACAAAGTGTCAGAGAGAATATTTCAGATGATGCTTCAGGTATTTTAATGGAGTCTATTCTTGAAGGGATGGCAGAATATTATAGTGCTGAACTTTCTCAGAAGATCAGGCGAGGCATGGAAATAAATGTAGAAAAACGGCTAGTATTTGGTTCTATTCCTTTAGGTTTCAAAAGTGTAGATAAGCAATTTGTCATTGATGAAGATAAAGCATGGATAATAAGGAAGATTTTTGACATGTACCTTGAGGGTCATAAAATGACTGAAATTTGTGATTATCTCAATGGCATAGGAATGAAGACTAAAACAGGATCACAGTTTAAAGTGACTTCTATTAATAAGATACTTCAGAATAAAAGATATGCGGGTTATTACATATATAAAGACATTGAAGTTGAAGATGGCATCCCAGCAATCGTTAGTAAGGACACGTTTGAAAAGGTTCAGGCACAAATGGCTAAGAATCGGAAAAGACCATCAGCGAGTAAAGCAAAAGGGGAGCAATACCTTCTAACAACAAAAATATTCTGTGGTCATTGTGGCGGGTCAATGCGAGGTACTGGTGGCGTTGGAAAGCTAGGTAAGTATTATCAGTACTATGGCTGCATTAATCGTGTAGACAAGAAAAACAAAACTTGCAAAAAGAAAAATGTCCAGAAGGATTTTATAGAAGAGTTAGTTGTTCAGAACTGCTATGAAATGTTAAGTGAGGAAAATATCAATAAAATTGCTGATGAAGTAATGAAGCTTGCAGATGAGGAAAAGGATACAACGAATTATGCAAGACTCGAAAAGTCACTTAAGGATTTGGAGAAGCAAAAGCAAAATTTAGTTAACTCACTTAAAGTTGGTAACGGTAACGAGAGTTTTCAGAAGATGATCTTCGAGCAGTTTGAAGTGATTGAGCATCAGGAAAAAGAAGTTAGAAAGGAAATGCTCGTTGAAGAGAATTTGCAAAATACACTAACGAGAGAACACATTTTATTTTTCCTAACAAAACTGCGAAATGGAGATGTTCGAGATTACAAGTATCGTCAAATGCTGGTCGATGTTTTTGTCAATAAAATCTATCTATTTGATGATCATATGAAAATAGTATTTACTACACAGCACGAAAAAGTAGAATTTGATATATCGCTTATTGATGAAGAAATGAGTGATACGAAGAGTTCTGAGGGTTCTGATTTATCTCCTTCCAGTCCAGTCCAGTCCAGTCCACCATTAAATCCTCGATCTTTTGAACGGGAGATAAAACCACTTTACTTTTGTAGAGTGGTTTTTATTTATTTTTTGATATATTTTTATTACATTGACTGTTAGATATTATTTTAAGATCATCTAATGAAATAGTTTTTTCATTCAAAGTTTTTTGCTGAGTAGTGCGGGCTACATTATCTTACATCAGGGATAAGAACGGATTACTGTGCGGTGCATAAAAGGATGGTAGTCATTTTTCTTATGAAGATTCTATGTGCACTGTTGTGAATTAGAATGTACACATTAATTTACATTATATGGGATGAAAATATGATAAAATAATAATACATATACTACCAGTTCGTGATATGATTCAGGAGGCGCTTATGGAAATTTGGATGGAGAAGAATTATGTAATAGTTAGAATTCCGTATGACAAAAGGCACATTGAAGAATTCAGAAGAATTGGTGCAGGGCGTTGGGATAGCAATAGACGTGTTTGGATATTTCCTGAATCAAAGTACAGCCATCTTCTTGCTTATAAGGCGAGACTTAATGAAAAAAACAAATCAAGACCAACATATGCAATGCCAGATAATTTAAAGCCATATCAAGGTAGTGGAGATAAGGTTTCTAGAATGAAGCAGTATATGATTCAGTCAGGATATAGCCCTCAAACTATAAAAGCCTATGTTAGTCATATAAAAAGATACTTACGATTTGCTGAAGATGCTATTGATGAAGAGAGTATAAACAATTATATAATTGATTTATTGGATAATAAAGAATGCAGTCATACATACTGCAATCAGGTGATTAATGCTATAAAGCTTTACATACATCAGCTCGGGATTGAACATAGTGGAATTATCAAAATAATTAGGCCTAAAAAGGAAAAGAAGCTGCCAAAAGTATTGAGTAAATCAGAAATAAAGAGGATATTTGCAGTTACAAAGAATGAAAAGCATAAGACGGCACTTATGTTAGGCTACTCGTGTGGTATGCGAGTCGGCGAGGTTTCTGAGTTGAAAGTTAAAGATATTCATTTTGAACGAAACGTTATTCATATTGTACAGGGAAAAGGGCGTAAGGATAGGCTAATACCGTTGTCATTGAAAATGACGGATCAACTCAATAGATATATAGAGGTATATAAACCGGATATTTGGTTGTTTGAAAATCCTACTCATGATGGTTCGTTGTCTGTGCGCAGTTTGCAGAAGGTGTTTATTCGATCTTTGGGGAAAGCCAAAATAAAACAATATGCAACCTTCCACAGTTTGCGACACAGTTATGCAACTCATCTGATGGAAAGTGGTGTCGACATTCGTATTATTCAAGAGCTGTTAGGTCATGCGAGCAGTAAGACGACTGAAATATATACACATGTCTCACAACTAACAATGCAAAATATTGTAAATCCGTTAGATGATATGTAAGGTGTTGTGGAATGAATATTAAAGGTATTCCCGACATATGTCGGGAACTATAAGGTATTGGGGATAAAGATGACATACGTCGGGGATATAGGAGTTATATGCCATTGGCAGGTTGGGGTGTGAAGCAGGAGGATGTGCGTTATCCGACGTTTATCGGGAACACGTTTGCGTTTCTTTATCTGAGTTGAGGGGTATTGTTGCCGACGCATTACGGAAGTGTATTTCGAGTAGAAGTTCCGCATTGAGTGTAGTTGTGAACTTGGGCCACGAAGTGAGTGCTTCAGGCACTCAATAGTTTTTAGGTTTCATGAAGTTTTTTTTGGCGTCATTACAACAATGCTTTTAAAGAAAAATTAAAACTATGCGTGGCTAACCCGCAATGAACAAAGGGGATAATGGGGATCATGCGCCTATCCCGTGACGGTGTAGCGGTATCGAAGAAAACACGGAACGAAAGGTGTGCCAACAGCAAATAACACGACAATTCCCAACATTGCGCAGTCACACCTTTTGCAAGGTGTGGAACGAAGAAACTACAGGGAAGAACCAACAAAGCGTGGTTGCGTTGCTAAACTAGATGCAGCAAAAGTTGCGCCTAAAAGCCACGCAACATCGGGAATTGCGGAAACGTTATAGGAAATGCGGTTGGCAGTAAAAGAAATGAAAAAGCATATAACGATGTACAAAGTTACGTACAAAATATAGATAGAAATCAAAATGTGGGGTATAATACTAATAGAGAATCAGTTTCTTATATTGGGGAGGTATCTCATGGGAAAATTAGATAGCCATAAAGCAATGGTTGATATGATTAGAAATATTCTATCGGTAAGTAGTTTGCGAGAAAATCTAAGTAAAGTGTTGAAAGCAATAGAAATAGACCATTTGCCACGAGCGATAACAAAGAACAATGAAGTAAGTGCATACATGATTGACAAAGACTCATATGAAGAACTAGTAGAGAAATCTTCAAAATTTGATGAGTTAATTGATCGTATTGAAAATGCACGACTTTTGAAAATTGCAGAAGAACGACTAGCTAATAGCAATCCCGAAGAATATGTATCATTCGAGGAAGTTGTAGAAGAGTCAGGTTATACAATGGAAGAGTTATTAGCAGCAGTAGATGATGTGGAGATAGAATATGAAGATTAATGGTCATTTATTCTGGGACATATCATTTCTTCCAGAAGCGTATAGAGAGTTCCTAAGCTTAAAGAAGAACAAGGGACTACAAAAGCAAGTATTAACTGCACTTTTGAAAGTTGCACAGAATCCAAAATCAAGGTTTGATGAAAAAGACCCTGGATATGGGAATCCACTAAAAGGTCCATTGAAAGGCATGTTTAAGATTAAGTATAAAAACATTACACTTCGATTAGTGTATTCGTTAGCAATTGAAGAAGAAGTAATGAATGTTGTTGTTATTTCGGAACGGGATAAATCAAAAGTCTACGATTTAGCAGAACACAGAAAAGAAAAATATGAAGATGATTTATACAAAGACGTTTTTGAACGTATAGAGTTACCAAACTGGTTCACAGATCCGTTTTCAGAAAAGAATTAATGTGGTGAAAGCCAACCGAAAATCCTATAACACAGCAGTTCCCAAAATGCCCCTTTGTTTATACGAAGTGGCATTTCTTACACTCGGTTTATGGTGAAATATAGTATATTAATGATAAAAAGTGGGGGCACTTCGGGAACTGTGGGAACGTTATATGCCATTGGCAGGTTGGGGTGTGAAGCAGGAGGACGTGCGTTATCCGACGTTTATCGGGAACACATTTGCATTTCTTTATCTGAGTTGAAAGGTAATATTGCCGGCGCATTACTGAGTTGTATTTCGAGTAGAAGTTCCGCATTAAGTGAAGTTGTGAACTGTGGCCACAAGGTGAGTGCTTCAGGCACTCAATAGTTTTTAGGTTTCATGAGGTTCTTTTGGTGTCATTACGTTATTGCTTTTACGGAAAAATGAAAACTATGTGTGGCTAACCCGCAATGAACAAAGGGGTAATGGGAATCATGCGCCTATCCCGTGATAACGTAGCGGTATCGAAGGAAACACGGAACTAAGGGAGTGCCAACAGCAAATAACACGACAAGTCCCAAAATTGCGCAGTCACATCTTTTGCAAGGTGTGGAACGAAGAAACTACAAGGCAGAACCAACAAAGCGTGGTTGCATTGTTAAACTAGATGCAGCAAAAGTTGCGCCTAAAAGCCGCGCAACATCGGGAATTGCGGAAACGTTATCTGCAATTAATTTAGAAATATTTATCGAGGAGATGAAGTTAAATGACTAATAAAAATTTGGATGTGTATTTAAAAATAACTAATCAAGAGACAAAAGATGTATTTGATATTGTATATGAACACATTAAGGTATGTGAAAGAAATTTAGATGATTTCGTTTGGTGGGGTAATAATCAGAGGTTTGATCCAGAAAAGCTAATAGATGAGATACTTAATGGAAAACAGCCTAAAGCATTGATGGCAATTCCAAAATCATCATATGGTAATGATAATTTTAAATATGTTGCGGATATTATTGATGCAAAATTTTCCTATGAAAAACAAAATGCACCAGACACAGATTATGTACCTAATTATTATAGACATGAGCAAAGTAAAACTTGGCTAAAACTGAAAAATTTTCATAGAGTAGAAAGTACTGAATATGATATATCAAACTATAAATTAGATTCATCAAATCGTCCTTTGAGTGAAGTCTTTAAAACATCATATTCATGTGGTTACGTGTATAAATTTGATGATTCAAATAGGATAAGCCAATCAGAATATAAGGCAGAAGGACACTATAAATCCATAACTCATGAAAGAATTGAGCGAAATGAAAAAGTGAAAAAAGATGCAAAGATTGAGTTTAAAGAAAATCATGGACATCTTTATTGTGAAGCATGTGGATTTGATTTTGAAGAAAAGTACGGTAATAGAGGTTTAAACTATATAGAAGCTCATCATGACGAACCATTATATCTTCAAAATGGCAAGCAGAGAATTCCAAAAACTTCAGATTTTAAGATGCTTTGTTCTAACTGTCACCAAATGATTCATGCAAAAAAAGATGATTTCAATTTCAGTGATTTGCTTAAAATTTTGAAATAAATTAACTACAGATAACACGAGCGTTCCCAACATGCCCCTGGTTTAACAATTACAGGGGCTTTTTCGCGATTTAAATGTTACAATAGAGTATATGAAATATACCCAGAGGGGCACTTCGGGAACCCCGGGAACGTTATGAGAAATTATATTGTGTTCCTGCTCTCTCCATCTGACCATGCCGTGCTCACAACACCTGCCGTCAGTAGCTCGCTTATTCTGCCGATTTACGCCTGTCTATAAGCCGCAGCAGATGCTGCAGCCTAAACATTACGGAAGCTCTCCTGCGATGACCGTTCGAATCATGTGGTCATCAATCAGTTTCTTAGCACTTTGCGCCGCGTAAATCAGCGCATGAGTGCAAAGTTTGTTGATTGCTCTTGCGGAGCCGGCTGAATACCGATAGATTTCATCGATGGCCTTGTCTGTAAAAATGTCTTTCGCGCCATCGGCATAAGCTAAATGAGCCTCGACATATTCTTGAGTCTGTGCCCGGTCGTACTGAGGGATTTCACATTTGAGGTCTATCCTTTGCCGAATGGCCGTATAATGTTGCAGTTTCAGCTTGTCCCACAGTTCGTTTTGTCCGACTAGAATCAGGGACATGGGCTGATGTGAGTCCATCTTGGTGTTCAGAAGAAAACGGATTTCTTCCAGTGTTTCTTTTGCGAGAAGATGTGCTTCATCTACAATGGTAACCACGTGTTTCTTGTAAACACCCCGGATGACTTCAAGCTGCTGATGGAGCTGACGTCTTGCATCACCCCTGTAAAACTTGGATTCGATGCCAAGCTGTTCGAGCAGGCCTTTGTAAAACCATCTAGGCGTCAACTTTGAGTCCGACAGGTAGAGTATTTCGTAGTTTTCCCTCGGCAGCGCGCTTGTGAATCTGCGGATGGCGGTCGATTTGCCGCATCCAACATCTGCGGTGACAACGGCGAACAGCTGCCTGGTGGCCGCATACTCAAGGCGTGATAGTATCTCACCTAGATCATTTGAGACGTACAGCGCACCTGCTTCAATGTCGTTTCTAAACGGCGTGTGGGTCATTTCAAAGAAGTTTTCATACATCGGAAGACCCTCCTATGTCGCTGTAGCTGACAGCCCTTTTACTGCGGGTTCGACCCGTAGTATTCGCTTTGTTCAGTCCATCAAGCAGTCTGGAAGTATTCGCTTCAAGGGGTGACAGTCCTTCTGGAAGTTCTGCTCTTATGCCGCAGTTTTCACCAATCTGCTGGATACCTGCCTTGAAGGGTTCGAAATCCTTGTGGTGGATTTCGATTTCTTCCTTCCAAGTCGGGTCATATCGGACTTCAACCTGACGTCCGATCAGTTTTGTACCGACATCGTACATATTTCCCTTGAAGCTGATGCAGCCGGTCTTATCGACTTGCCGAGTTTCCGTATGGAGAAAGGCTTCGGCAAGTTCGTTTGCATCTACAAACCGTAGTGCACGCTTGTCGCTTCCAAAGGCAACCTCTGGCGTTAAGCCGTCGAGGGAGGTATGCACGTTTTTGTGGTAATACTGCGAAATCCACACATCAAGGGCATCGTTGAGCTCTTCCAGCGTCTTTGGCTTGTTTAGAGCGACTTCTGAAAGGAAGGCGTCCACTCTGCGGTTAAAGGCCTCGATTTTGCCTTTTCCTTCCGGATGATACGGTTTCGAGAAGAGAAGGCGTATGCCTAGGCGGTCACAAGCCTTTTTCAGCCATTCACTGCGGTACTGTTTGCCGTTATCGACAAAGATTTTGTCAGGCTTTCCAAAGTGCATGATCGCCGCCCGCAGGCTGTCTTCAATGATTTCAACCTTCTGGTTGTCATAAAATTTCGCCGCCATGATGTACCTGGTCGCATCATCGATAAAGACGGACAGGTAAACTTGTTTCATGGCGCCATCCTTGCCAATGGGCAGGTAGGGTCCATATTTAATGTCCCCTTGGAAGAGCATGCACCGGTGTGACTTTGCAAAACGTCTTGAGGCAGCACCTTTCTTTGAATACAGCTTCACTTGAGAAGCACCGAACCCTTTAGCCTGCAAATGCCGCTGCAAGGTGCTACGGTGTACAGTTCCAGGCTTTATGATTTCTTCAAGCTCCAGGATACGGATGATATCCGTCACACTTCTCGTCGGGCATTCACGCCTTAGAATAATGGCATGTTCCACCACGTTCGGAAAGTTGTCCGGCAGGGTACTCTGATTTCGCTTGTAACCCGTTTTTGGTTTCAGTCCGGCAAATCCCTCCTGCTGATAGGCCCCCAAATATCTGGAGATACTCCTGTAGGAAATGTTGTTCTCTTCACTGATTTTCTTTTTCAGTTCAATGATCTGGCTAGCGTCAAGACTTTCATCCATAAGCGGTGTAATCATCTTAAGTCTCGCGGCTGCCACATCGTCTGGCGTTTGCTGTTTGTTCATGCTAATGCTCCTTCCTTGTTGTTTGCAGAAAGGGTATCATGAACGTTTTACGGACAACAGGCAAACCGGGTGGGTTGCCATAAGCCAGCGTTAACAAGTATTTGACTGACAAGTGTCAGCCAACTGATGCCGCGTCTTCTGTGATTTTCGAGTAAAGAACCGGAAGCTGTGATTGGAAAGTGTTGTTTGTGCTTTCGCGACCACATACTGCGCAGCATGGCTTCGATTTGACACTTTGACTCTCGGAACTGTTTCAGCCACCTGTGAAGGGTGCTGTTATCCGCTGGGCAGTCATCACGAGTTCCATCTATTTGAGATTCAATCACTTCGGCGATATAGTGTTTGCATGGCAAAAGGATATCTGGCAGTTCGGTATGCAGACTCGCACAGCTACAGCACTTGAGTCTCCGTACCTTGTAGCTTTTCCTCGAACCATCAGACTGCTTGCCGTACCGGATACGTCTGTCATATCCAGAAAGTTGGCCGCCACACACCGGGCACACATGCGATTCTTTACTCTCTATGAAAAATATCGTTCTTGTCATTGATTTCGTACTGTGCTATGATAACCATACATTTTGGGGCACTGCTTTACGATAATCAATCTTGCCGGAGAGACATCGTTTAGCGGTGCTTTTTCATTTCACCTCAGTACCTATAGGATACTGACAGTGTATATTATATGCCTGCGGCATCACAAGGGAGCAACTTTCACATGGCATGGTCAAGATCAGTGAGCTGGGCAGGGTCAAATTTGGTGGGCAGAAACAATATTGACAGTACATTATTTGTGTATATAAAATGTAATTATACAAATATATGGTACAAGGAGGCTTTTATGAATCTTCAGCCAGAGCAACAAATTATGGATCAGCAAAGAACGGTCGATTATGATACAAGGGAGTTTACTATTGAGTTAATGGTAAACAAGTACTTGAGTGGTCTTGAGAAAGAGGAAAATGAAGTATATGTTCCTGAGTATCAAAGAGAATTTGTATGGGACAGTGAAAGACAATCTAAATTCATTGAGTCACTTATACTGGGAATTCCTATTCCACTCATTTTTTTAGCAGAGAACAAACATGATGGAAGATTGGAAATTGTAGATGGTTCACAAAGAATACGAACCTTAGCAGCTTATGTTTATGACGAGCTAGAACTTAGTGGGTTAGAGAAATTAGATTCATTGAATGGATTTAGATTTTCTAATTTAGTTGAAGCACGTCAGAGAAAGTTCAAAAATATATCACTAAAAATGATTGTTCTTTCCGAAAAAGCAAGTGAAGAAGTACGGAACGATATGTTTGAACGTATAAATCGAGGTAGTGATTTGTTGAAGGATATGGAAAAACGTAAGGGGATATACCGAGGTGATTTCAGTGATTTCCTTTATAAAGAATGTGCGGAAAATGAATTGTTCAAAAAATTAACACCGCTATCTACTTTCCTTGAAAACCGACAAGAACATGAGGAACTTTTATTAAGATACTTTTGCTTAACCGAGTATTACCCAAGCTACAGAAAAATTGGTGGAATTGCAAAAACATTAGACCAATATATAGCCTCAAAGAATGAGAGCTTTAGTCAGTTTGAGCATGACCAGAAAAAAGAGGATTTTGAGCGAATGATAAGTTTTGTTGAGAAAAACTTCAAATTTGGATTTGCAAAATCATCAGCTCAACAAGTGTCAAGAGTTTACTTTGAAGCAATTGCGGTTGGAACTCATTTGGCATTGAAAGATAATCCCAATTTATTACCTAATCCAAATAAAACTCAGGCTTGGATTAAGTCAAAAGATTTTAAAGAAATGGTGAGTGGAAAGTATCATACACATAAACACACTAAAATTCGACAAAGAGTTGAGTTCATTAGAGATAGGTTATTAGAAAATGCTTAATGATACTATTCACAAATATAAGACACTTAAAGAAGAAGTTGAAGATTTTTATGAAATTATATTGAAAGTCAATAGCGGCTCATGGTTACAATGTAATAATGGCTCAAAAACACGATTTAAAGTAAGACATATAACTATGTTAAAATCATCGCTTATGGTGATGCTATATAATGTAATTGAGTTTTCTATTAATTCAACATTAGATATTATTCACCAAATCATAACGGATTCAAAATTAGGATATCGTGATGTTACTCCACATATTAGGAGTGTTTGGTTCAAATACCATGCAAAAGCAGGATCTGAAAAGGCATTCATTAAAACGCTAAATGAAATTAGTCAACATATTGAAGGTGAAAAGCACATTAATCTTGAGTATAGAGAATACATTAAAAAGGTAAATATATTTTCTGGTAATCTGGATGCTAGGAAAATTAAGGAAGTATTCAATCAATATGGAATTTATATTAACTTTGATGATGAAGAAAAAAGCATGCTAAAAGTAAAAAATAATAGAAATAGTTTGTCCCATGGGGATAAAAGCTTTACAAATTGTAGCAGAGATATAACAGTCGAAGAAGCTGGAAAAATCAAAGATTGCGTTTTTGATTATTTAGATAATGTTTATGCTCAGGTTGAAAAATATTTAAATGAAGAAGAGTATAAAGCTTGTCAATCTAACATCTCATAACACGACAATTGCCAAAATGCCCCTTTGAGAAATCAGAGGGGCTGTTTTATAGAGTCGTATGGTAAAATATAACTAATGAGTAATAAAAAGAAGGGGCACATCGGCAATTGCGGGAACGTTATTAGAAATTCCATACAGAGCCTGTGCTAAGAAGAGTCAAGAAAAGTTGGGCATGTTTCCGACGTATGTCGTAAATATTCAGGCGAAAATTAATACGCGACTATAAAATATTCCGAAGACTAAGTTCTTAAAATCTAAGTACGAGAAAACCCAAACCCAATGGGGCAATGACACGAGCAAAGAAAAATTGTGGTCATTGAGGTCGAAACGCCTTGAACCGAAGGAAGTAGTTTGGAAAAAGCGGAAAAAACCCAATAAAACCATAGAAAAACCAGTAAAGCAAATGCTTGAAATATGGTAAGAAAAGTACCTGTAAGAACTTCTAATAACACATCAACTCCCGACATGCCCCGTAGAGACTAACAATCAAGGTGTTGCGCGGGTTGTTGTCTGAAAAAGCGAGTGCACTAGCTGAGAAAATGGGCACGATCGTGAGTTGTGGGAACGTTATATGCCATTGGCAGGTTGGGGTGTGAAGCAGGAGGTCGTGCGTTATCCGACGTTTATCAGGAACATGTTTGCGTTGCTTTATCTGAGTTGAGGGGTATAATTGCCGGCGCATTACGGAAGTGTATTTCGAGTAGAAGTTCCGCATTAAGTGAAGTTGTGAACTGGAGCCACAAGGTGAGTGCTTCAGGCACTCAATAGTTTTTAGGTTTCATGAGTTTTTTTAGTATCATTACAACAATGCTTTTACGGAAAAATGAAAACTATGTGTGGCTAACCCGCAATGAACAAAGGGGATAATGGGAATCATGCGCCTACCCCGTGACGATGTAGTGGTATCGAAGGAAACATGGAACGAAAGGTGTGCCAACAGCAGATAACACGACAATTCCCAACATTGCGCAGTCACACCTTTTGCAAGGTGAGGAACGAAGAAACTATAGGGAAGAACAAACAAAGCGTGGTTGCGTTGCTAAACTAGATGCAGCAAAAGTTGCGCCTAAAAGCCGCGCAACATCGGGAATTGCGGAAACGTTAGGCAACAGCATTAATATGAAATAGTTTACGGAGATACATTATGAATAATGAAAATTTCAGATTTAGTATAGTGAAAATTGAAGATAGTAATAATATTGATAATATAAACGGAGTTTGGGCCTTATATGGAATAAAAAAAGCAGAAAAAAGTAAATGGACATGCTTACAGGTAGGTCAATCCAATAAAATTGGTGATGAAATCAGATTGGATATTTCTTATTTAGGCAAAAATAATTTACAGATTTTGAAGAAAAATTATATTAACCAATTTGGTGAGAAAATGTTTGAGTACATGAAGTATCCATCTAGCCGAGAACAACTTTATAAGCACTTGAGCGAGAAATACCAAGATTTTATATTCGTTATTATCAAATGTAATAGGGGCAATTTGAAAGAAATTGAAAAGTATTATGCATGGACATCACATGCAGAATATTGGCGAAATGGTGGTACTTACATCAAAGAAGTAAACTACACATATGAAAAATTTGAAAATATTAAAAATAAAATTATGACGAATAAATCTCTAGAAGAGGAAATTCGCCGACTTGTATCTACGATAGATACCCATTTAAACAAGTCTCTGTAGTATATTAATACCATCGCCTAACACAGCAGTTCCCAAAATGCCCCTTTGTTTATACGAAGTGGCATTTCTTATACTCGGTTTATGGTAAAATATAGTATATGAGTTGTTAAAAAAGTAGGGGCACTTCGGGAACTGTGGGAACGTTATATGCCATTGGCAGGTTGGGGTGTGAAGCTGGGGGATGTGCGTTATCCGACGTTTATCGGGAACACATTTGCATTTCTTTATCTGAGTTGAAAGGTAATATTGCCGGCGCATTACTGAGTTGTATTTCGAGTAGAAGTTCCGCATTAAGTGAAGTTGTGAACTGTGGCCACAAGGTGAGTGCTTCAGGCACTCAATAGTTTTTAGGTTTCATGAGGTTCTTTTGGTGTCATTACGTTATTGCTTTTACGGAAAAATGAAAACTATGTGTGGCTAACCCGCAATGAACAAAGGGGTAATGGGAATCATTCGCCTATCCCGTGATAACGTAGCGGTATCGAAGGAAACATGGAACTAAGGGAGTGCCAACAGCAAATAACACGACAATTCCCAAAATTGCGCAGTCACATCTTTTGCAAGGTGTGGAACGAAGAAACTACAAGGCAGAACCAACAAAGCGTGGTTGCATTGTTAAACTAGATGCAGCAAAAGTTGCGCCTAAAAGCCGCGCAACATCGGGAATTGCGGAAACGTTATATGAAAATCTTCAGCTATAAAAAGTTGAAGATATATACATAGATATGGGATAATAGAATGAGAAATATCGATTGGAGTGATAAGCGTGAAATGGTCAGAAGTACGTTCAAAATATAGCGACTGTTGGGTTCTTATTGAAGCACTTGAGGCTCATTCTGAAAATGGTGAGAGAGTAATTGACAAGATTTCTGTATTGAACTACTTTGAAACTAGTCAAGCTGCACTCAAGGAGTACGAAGTTGAACATAAGAAAAATCCTGACAAAGAATTATATGTATATCATACTCAAAATGAAGACTTGAAAGTGAAAGAACGTGTTTGGATGGGGGTACGCAGAAAATGATACACCTCGTTGAAAAACATGGATTGATTTTTGCTGAATTGACTATAAGATTCAGAGGAAATGAGCAGAAGATTGATAACGTACTAATTGATACAGGCTCTGGTGGAACAATATTGAAGTCCGATTTGGTGTTTGAAGTTGGAGTGGAAATGGAACCAACTGACTCAATTGAAACCATAAGAGGAGTAGGTGGCTCTGAGTTTGTATTTTTAAAGAAAATTGATGAACTTGATTTAGGCGGACTACGCATGCAAGAGTTTGAGTGCGAAATTGGAGCAATGGACTATGGTTTTGATATCAATGGAATTATAGGAATGAATTTTCTAAAAGAAGTAGGAGCAATAATTGATTTAGAAAAGATGGAGATTAGGTCAGCTCACAAGTAAAGAAGCTGCAGATCATCATATAACACGACAATTGCCAACATGCCCCTTTGAGAAATCAGAGGGGCTGCTATAAATAGTAGTATGGTAAAATATAACTAATAAGTAAGAAAAAGAAGGGGCACATCGGCAATTGCGGGAACGTTATATGCCATTGGCAGGTTGGGGAGTGTGAAGCAGGAGGACGTACGTTATCCGACGTTTATCGGGAACATGGTTGTGTTGCTTTATCTGAGTTGAAGGGTAATATTGCCGGCGCATTACGGAAGTGTATTTCGAGTAGAAGTTCCGCAATTAGTTCGGTTTTGAACTGGGGCCACGAGGTGAGTGCTTCAGGCACTCAATAGTTTTTAGATTTCATGAGGTTTTTTGGTGTCATTACGACAATGCTTTTACGGAAAAATGAAAACTATGCGTGGCGAACCCGCAATGAACAAAGGGGATAATGGGGATCATGCGCCTATCTCGTGACGATGTAGCAGTATCGAAGGAAACACGGAACGAAAAGTGTGCCAACAGCAGATAACACGACAATTCCCAACATTGCGCAATCACACCTTTTGCAAGGTGTGGAACGAAGAAACTACAGGGAAGAACCAACAAAGCGTGGTTGCGTTGCTAAACTAGATGCAGCAAAAGTTGCGCCTAAAAGCCACGCAACATCGGGAATTGCGGAAACGTTATGTGAAACCTTTGAAATAGAAATGTAACAGAAATTAGATTGATGAAGGTGTAAAATTTATACAGGAGGTGATTGCGTGTATACTGTTAGATGTACTATTGATGGAAATGTTTATACAGCAGATCAATTTCAACAAATGTCGGAAATAGAAAGGGAAAGATTTCGGGGTCATTTAGTTTGTGAGTCTTGTAATGGGAATGCTTATTTTCGAAAAAAAAGAAAAGATGGTAGATCAGCATGTTTTTGTGCTAAACATGATACGAAGTGCGATGCTAAGTCAAAAACTACTGAAGTTGAACCACCTGATGACATTGAAGATGAAAATATCATGTATGCACGTGATGATCAATTTACTTTGAAAGAAAAAAACTATTTGAAACGTATGTGGAGTGAAAATGAAATTGGAGATACCGATCCAGATGATGAAGACTTTACGAAAAAAGGGAGGCAAAACAAAACATATGTCCGTAATCCAGCTAGTTCAATAACCATACATAAGACACTGCCTCAAATACTTACTATTTGTATCAACGGTATAATCCAAGAACAGAATTTTGATATTGAAGTTTATGATGGTTTGTATGACCACATCAGACGTTGTGTGCATGAGTTGAAATATGTCGATGACAGTTTAGTTGGAAAAAAGGGTTATTACTGGGGATATGTAATATGTGCTGAATCCAATTGGTTAAATATAAATGTTAACTATTCAAAAAATCCTAGTTTCCTGCTTAATGATAGCATAATAGATGAATTTTGGGATTCTGTTTTGATAACTCCTGAACAATGGAATAAAACAGTTCCAATTATAGTACGAGGTCAACTCTCAAAATCTTCAAAAGGAAAGTATTATGTTGAAGTAGTGGATTTTGAATCTATATATGTGCATACCAAGAAGTTTAAAAATGCTTTTGAACATCTTGTCAAAAATATAAGGATTTCTTAAGGCTAAATGAAGATTAGATTTCAAAGCCATCACATAACACGACCATTCCCAAAATGCCCCTTTGATTATCAGAGGGGTGTAGTTATATCAATATATGGTAAAATATAGCTTTGGAGTTATTAATAGTGAGGGCACTTCGGGAATGGCGGGAACGTTATGTATCATTTACTTCTCACAAAAGGAGTTGAACGAGATTTTTAATTATCAATATGGATTAGTTAGTTATCTAATGGCACTATTTCTAATATATTTTGTAGGAAGAGAAATTATTGATGTTGCATACATAATTAAATGTGGGAAAACTTTATCAAAAAAACCAAAAGAGTTTACTGGATCTATGTGGGTTCTGATTTTCTACATCGTACATGTAATTGCATATTCGGTATTTGGTTTTTTCTTTTGGAATTATTATCATACAGTGAGGTTGACTGCAGATTACAGCGTTGAAAAATCAAGCAAAATGTGGTTTTTAATAGCGATGATGTTGATCATAAATCAAATTCGGAAAAGGATTGATAAGAAGTATTTAACAGAAACCGAAGTAAACAACACATAACACGACAATTACCAACATGCCCTTTACTTACAATAAGTAAGGGGCTTTTAATATGCAAATATGGTAAAATAAAGAAGTGACTAGAAATAGTAGGGCACGTCGTTAATTGCGGAAACGTTACAAGAAATTTCGAAGTAGCTAAAGTGGCGTATTTGAGGTTCCTACGGCGGTGTTCCCGACATATGTCGCTAATATTTCGACGGAGAACATTTTGGACGTAAAAAGAAATAAGAATCAAACCCTAAAAACATGCAGGGTATATTTCGAGAGCGGAATTTGCCAAAATCATTGAACCATAATGCGTTGGCTGAGTTACGTTACTGGAGAAAAAACATGATTTATGTAATCGCACAATCGTAAATCATTTTAAGTATGAGGTCTCACTTTCTTGAACTAAGCTTCAATAGCAGAGGTGGGAAAATCAAAATCAAAAAAGTAAGCAGTGAGCTAAGTCTGTGTAGAACTTCTTGTAACACAGCGTTTTCCAACATTGAGCCAGTCACACCTTTTGCGAGGTGTGTTTTTATGTCATGTGCTGGGAGGTTTTACCTTTAAAGTGTAGAACAGTTAAAAGTGGAGAGCAAAAGTTGCGCCTAAAAACGTGGCTCAACATCGGAAACCGTGGGAACGTTAGGTGAAAAAATTAAACTAGTTCTTGTGTATACGAATAAGTTAGATTTAAATTAGTCTAATAATAACAATTACACGTCTAATTAATTTTAAGTTTAATTTGCTCAAACCTAATACTATAGCAATAGTGATTTATAGGTATATAAGGAAATGAAAAGTAAAGATTAACGAGTCGCTAGCTTTGATATTTATACAGCAGTGAACATAATATTAGGAGATGTAGATGTGTTTTCATTAAAATACAATGCTCATAAACACATGTGGCAATGATGTGCAATATGATTAGAGGTATATGGATTTTTCATAATTGTGTTATAATATAATAATTATGTTATAATATGGATGAGTAATTGATGTTGATTCGTTTATGAACTAACTAATTTGTCCAATTATGTTATATGTAAAAGTTGCTGTGAAATCCGTTTAAATAGAGGAGATGGTGTTAATATGAGGAATCGGGAGATTGTCAAAAAGTTAGAATTAATAATTGGAAAGCTGATTATTGAACCAAAACAAGTAGGAGCTGATGCATATCAGATCAATAATCATAGTGAACTAATTGGCTATATATATATATTAGAGGAACTAAACATTTTCAAAGAAGATATGATAGAGTTAATTAGTTATCAAGCGGTGTATGCTAATCAGATGAGAAGTATTGTAGTTAATAAAGAAATAAGGAATATTTACGTATCGACAATAAATACTCTGAAACTAAAGATTCAAGGTGTTATTGAATCATCAAAGCTGTTTCAAAAAGAAGAAAAAGAGTTTACAATTAGTGTAAAACTTCCTGAGTACAGATATTTATCGGAGATTTCGAAATTCGCCAGCGACTTAGATCAAGCAATAGCATTAGGTCTTTCAGCTGATGAAGTTAGAACGGAAGTTGAAATAGTTGGCTTCGATACAGGTTCAATGTGGTTTGAAGTTTGTCTTAAAACATCCGTTGCCACTACATTAATTGGTCGAATCATTTGGGCAGCTTTTGCATTTAAACAAAAGCAACTTGAAATTGAAAAACGAAAATTAGAGAATCAAGCTTTAGAACTAAATATTGAGCATTTAAATGCACTTGATGACGCACTTGACAATAGTGTAAGAAAACTTATTGAAGCTGAAAGTCGAAATATTATTTCTGAGTATAATATTCCTGAAGATAATCATGAGTATAGAGAGTCATTAGTAAGATCAATTAAAACGTTTTCAGTGTTGATACGAGATGGCTGCCAGATACATGCACGAATTGAATCAGAGGAGAATGACGAGAAGATTTTTCCTAGTTTTGACAGACCTGAGCTAAATTACTCAAAAATTAAGCAAATTACAGGTGAGAAAGCCGTTTAATTTCATCACCTAACACAGCAGTTCCCAAAATGCCCCTTTGTGTACACGAAGGGGCATTTCTTATAGTGCGCCCGGCATGGGCGCACTCTAGTCGGTGAAAGTCCGATACGGGGGCTGGTAGTGCCAACCGTTAGCCAAGAGCAAGGGTGTCCAACGTGAGGTGGAATCTGAAGGAAGCTGGAGGCAAAGTGCCGAGCCGAGGCACACGAATCACATTTGAGGCTTAACCAAGTGGATGAGGTTGCTATACAAACCAAAGTCCGATAACTACCCGAAACTTGGAAAGTAGATGTGGCGGCTACATGGCATGAAAGAGTGCGTTCTTACCCGGGGAGGTCTCAAGGATAAGTCCTGAAAAAAAATGGATGGACAACCCATGCAATGATGTATGGCTGAACCTTGAGAAGTCAGCAGAGGTCATAGTAGTCAGAGGGTCATGAACCTTTGATGAAGGACTGAACATTAGACAGGTGATTATCAATGAAAGATTCAAATCGACAGCAAAGAAAGCAGAAAACTTCAGATGAAGGCTACTTGAGAGAGATAAGGTTGGAAACCGAAAGGGTATCAGGAGCGCCGAGCTGTGATATGGCATCTTCATGCGAGAAAGCCAGGCAGAAATCGAGTACGGAAAATCTGCTTGAGCGCATCGTTCATAAGGAAAACATGAATAGAGCGGTCAAGCGCGTTGTCAAGAACAAGGGAAGCCATGGGATAGATGGAATGCAGGTTGATGCACTTCGACCCTACCTGATAGACCACGGACGAGAAATTGTGGAGACAATCTTAGAGGGAAGGTATAAACCAAATCCAGTAAGGCGGGTAAACATCCCGAAACCAGATGGTGGCGAAAGAGCGCTGGGGATACCAACAGTGGTAGACCGAGTGATTCAACAAGCCATAAGCCAAGTGTTGTCCGAAATCTATGAGGAGAAATTCTCAACATACAGCTACGGATTTCGTCCTGGAAAAAGCGCGCATATGGCGCTGAAACAGGCAAAGCGTTACATCAATGAAGGCAATAGATATGTTTGTGACATAGACCTTGAGAAATTCTTTGACAGGGTTAATCATGACAAGCTGATGCACCTCATTTCTCTTGAGATAGCTGACAAGCGAGTGCTGAAACTGATAAGAGCATACCTAAATGCAGGTGTGATGGAAAATGGTATAAAAGTGCGAACAAGAGAAGGGGCTCCACAAGGCGGACCTCTTAGTCCGCTACTGTCAAATATCATGTTGAATGAGCTGGATAAAGAGTTAAATCGAAGAGGACATAAATTCTGCCGGTATGCTGATGACTGTAATATTTATGTCAAGAGCAGGCGAGCAGGACAAAGAGTTATGGCATCAATTAAGACATTTCTAGAATGCGAACTGCATTTGAAAGTGAATGAAAAGAAAAGTGCTGTAGCAAGTCCAACACGAAGAAAATTCCTTGGATACAGCTTCTACTATACTAAGAATGGCGTGGACTTTCGAGTATACTCCCGAAGTGTACAGAAGCTAAAAGCAAAGATTCGACAAATCACAAACCGCAACGTCAGCATGAACTTCGAACAGCGAACACATCGTCTGCTTGAAGTCGCGAGGGGATGGACAAACTACTTCAAGATGGCAAGGATGAAGAAGCTGTTAGTTGAAATGGATAGATGGATTCGAAGACGACTTAGGGCATGCATCTGGAAGACATGGAAGAAAATCCGAACACGTTATAGGAATCTGATAAAACTAGGAATCCCAAAGCAAAAAGCTTGGGAGTTTGCGAACACTAGAAAAGGCTACTGGAGAATTTCCAATAGCCCTATTTTGCAACGTTCCATTACTAACGAAAGACTTACTAAACGTGGATTTGTCAGTTTATCTTCGCTGTACAAGAAATATGCTGTCTAATGAACCGCCGTATACCGAACGGTACGTACGGTGGTGTGAGAGGTCGGTGGCTGAATTAATCGGTCACCTCCTACTCGATCTCGATTTATGGTAAAATATAGTATATGAATTATAAAAAGTGGGGGCACATCGGGAACTGTGGGAACGTTAGGTGAAACGTGAGGGCAGGAGTAGTATTAAAGAAAAGTTAATTTGTACCGATAACAATTATGTAGTAAAATATAGGTAAGAAGGAAGGGTGAGATTATATGGCTACTAGATCATTTATTCGAAATATTGAAGTATCAAAGCCGACTGCTGTAAAAAAAATCCACTCGGCTATGAAAGCAAATGAAGTCCAGACTTTCAAGACATCAATTAAAGATATTGATACAGTAATAAGACAATCTAGACGAGGGTTAGCGTCAAAACTAACTCAAAAATACTAATCTAAGGAATTTCGTATGAATAGATTTGAGTTTTATTCACTAAAAGATTTATTAGAAGATTTTTATATATCTGAAATTGCACAAGAATTATCTGTTGATGAAAATGCAATTGAATATAATGATAATTTAGAAATTAAAGTTAATGGTAAAAATCTAGAAACTCTGCTAACAACACTAGGACTCTCTAAAAAAAGTCTATTTAAAAGTGCTGAAAGCAGAGTTTTGAGGTATTTACAAACATTTAATTGTTGTAAGAATCCAGATGTGGAGGATTTTCTACATAATAGTGAAAAAGCGTTAAGATTGCAAAAAGAAAGCATTGCAAGGACATATCTAATAATAGATTCAGAACATGAACTAGCTATTGCAGCATATTTTTCCATTGCAATTAAGCCAATTACTATAAAAGAGAATTTTAAAATTACAAATAGCAAGCGAAGAAAAATGAATTCTAAAAATATTGGGAATGGTGTAGAAGTATGTTCCACTTTCCTTATAGGTCAAAT
The DNA here is from genome assembly GCA_963678925.1 of uncultured Acidaminobacter sp. GTDB lineage: Bacteria > Bacillota > Clostridia > Peptostreptococcales > Acidaminobacteraceae. Next base: position 3,245,853 of record OY787533.1, read on the forward strand.
TGGAAGAGATATAAATTATTCAAGTGAAGACATAAATTTAAAAGACATAATGGAATACATATTCGGGGTAATTAACAAAGTTAGAGAGTTAATAGGTGGAAGAATAGTTCTTGTTGAAGTTGATAAAGAACCTAAGTTAATAAAGAAGTATGAAGAATTGAATTTTGAAAATATTCAATCTGATACGGAATTTACTCAACTGATGCAGTGGGTAAATACATATTGAAGCCCTCAAGCATCACCTAACACAGCAGTTCCCAAAATGCCCCTTTGTTTATACGAAGTGGCATTTATTACATTATATTATGGTAAAATATAGTATATGAGTTATAAAAAGTGGGGCACATCGGGAACTGTGGGAACGTTACATGAAATGCTACGAAGTCATTGAAGTTAAGTAGTTTTATGTATTGGGAGTTTGCGAAGTATGTCGGGAATACCTTAAGGCTCCTTTTGTGAAAATTAGTAAAATCCTTAAAGTACAGAAGTGGTTTTACTTCTTTAGCATATTGTATATCGGCTACTGATTGGCTAATAACATGATCTGAAGGTGTTGAGTTAAAACCAAAATGGTTCATTACATTTACTAAATACAACTTGATCAGTGATTGTCTATATTGCATTGACTAAAACGTCGAGAAAAAACAAATTTGATCAATTGCAGAATCCAAATGTCTTTCGGCTATTGATTTGGTAATACATTGGCTACATATATTAAATGCAATTGAAGTGCGGTGGTATAAGGCTTTAGAAATAGTCCTTGATTATTTGCACATCATGTAACATGTCAGTTCCCAACATTGAGCCATGTCACACCTTTTGCGGGGTGTGATTTTTATTAGCAGTCTATGGAAGGTAATGGGATTCAAGTATAGAATAGTTAAAGGAGAGGAAGCAAAAGTTGCGCCATAAAAGCTGGCTCAACGTACGGGAACTGCAAGAACGTTATGGGACAGTCTCGACTTAGTATATATTCACTATGCAGTGTTTTTTTACTAGGCAATTAGTATATGATGGAATTAATTGCTAGTAATCTGCCTAGGTGGTAATTCAGTAGTTTTAGAAAGATCAGCAATTAATTTATCAATTTTAGAGTTACTACTTGTACCAGTCTTATGCGCAACAAAGCTAGCAAGATCAATAGGACCTTCACATCTATTTAAAGAAGGTGCAATAATATATACAATGCCCATATGATTTATATTAACATTCAGGTAATCTAGATTTTTAGTCAATATCACCGTTGTATTCATTCTACCAAACAGAGAAATATTCAGTGCTAAGAATGTTCCAACTTTTAGTAATGTAATCACATGACAATTATCAAATGCTAAAAAGCTATCTATGAATAGTTCCTGATCTTTATAGAAACTTGAGCCACTAATTTGGATGTCTTCAATATCAACAGATGATTTTGCCCACATACCTCTTCTTAGTAGATCTGCTTCTTCGCTTTGTAAAAAATCGGTTTTTAGAAAAAGCCCAGCCATACCTAACACTGTTTTGAATATGAATCTATCGTGAACGTGAAATGAAGTTTCGAAAGTTGCGTTAATTGAAGCTGCTATGGTTTCTTTATTCTTTTCATTCAGTTCTTCTAAATGAGATGGAATTGCTGAGAGTTTATCATTTGGAGTATAGAGAGCATTGCCAATGTAGATTTTAGAATTTTTGAAGGATGAAGTGACTGAGTTTATCGCAATATGTTGCCAGATGGGGTTATTAGAGACCATATAGAAAAATACGAAGCCATGATCGATTTCATTGTCTCTTATGTAGGTTGGTTTACCAACCATAGGAATGTTTAATCTATCATTGTATTCATTATGAAAATGTAAAACTGCTTCTCCACAAGGACCTAACCATAGTTCACAGATTTTTTCTTCATATGTATATTCTTTTATTTTGCCCATATATGAAAGTGGTAAGGTGGTTTTATTATTCATCTCTGCAAAACTTGATGAATTCGAATCTATATATGCTTTTACTAGAAACTGTTTTGCAAATGGGCCATCGATAAATGTTCCAGCTCGATTATTACATTGACGGCAGACATTGTATAGAATGAATGGATTCTTTTCGTGAATATTTCCACCTAAAACTTGTGGAATAACATGTTCTCGTGTCATCATATTTTCAGGATATTCTTTGCCACAATATACACAAATAGCCATAACTTGTCCTCTCTCAGTGATTAGTAGTTTAAAAATATATTTAGTATGCATACGTCAAAACCATCCCATAACACAGCGGTTCCAAACATGCCACTATCTTTTTAACAAGAAAAATTGCATACACAGTATATGGTAATATATAACATGTGCATTGTAAATAGGGTGGCACGTCGTGAACCGTGGGAACGTTATATGCCATTGGCAGGTTGGGGAGTGTGAAGCAGGAGGACGTGCGTTATCCGACGTTTATCGGGAACGCAGTTGTGTTGCTTTATCTGAGTTAAAGGGTAATATTGCCGGCGCATTACGGAAGTGTATTTCGAGTAGAAGTTCCGCAATTAGTTCGGTTTTGAACTGGGGCCACGAGGTGAGTGCTTCAGGCACTCAATAGTTTTTAGATTTCATGAGGTTTTTTGGTGTCATTACGACAATGCTTTTACGGAAAAATGAAAACTATGCGTGGCGAACCCGCAATGAACAAAGGGGATAATGGGGATCATGCGCCTATCTCGTGACGATGTAGCAGTATCGAAGGAAACACGGAACGAAAAGTGTGCCAACAGCAGATAACACGACAGTTCCCAACATGCCCCTGAGTCAGGAAGTTTCCGAAGTTGAGCAGCTAAAGCTGGCTCAAAAGTAGATGAATCTAAAATATTCAAAAGGCACATCGTGAACTGCGGGAACGTTACATGAAAGCATAAAATGAGATAAATGATAAATCAAGCAATTTGACCATATAACATATATGTTATATAATTATGATATCAGAAGAGGTGAACTATGTTTGAAGTAATCTATTATCATAGAGATGGTCAATGTCCAATACTAAGTTTTCTAGAAACATTGCCTAAGAAAGATCGAGCAAAAATATTAAGAGAGATAGATTTGCTTCAAGAATTTGGTTTGAGATTGACAATGCCTCATGTTAAAAAAATGAAGGGTACTGCTGACTTATGGGAGTTGAGGGTAAAGCAAGGAACTGATAATTATAGAGTGTTTTACTTTGCCTACACTGGTCAGAAATTTGTAATGCTTCATGCGTTTCAAAAGAAGACACAAAAGACACCTAAAAAAGACATTGAAATTGCAGAGTACCGTAAATCGGATTTTATCAAGCGAGGTGAGTTATAATGCGTCATGAAGATATTAAAAAGCTATTGCTTGCTGACGAAGAGACAAAAGAAGAATATAATGCACTAGAACCGATATACACGTTGATTAGTGAAATTATTCGTCTTAGATTGGAAAAAGGGCTCACTCAAAAGGATTTAGCTGAAATTGTTGGGACGAAACAGTCTGCTATTTCGAGATTAGAGAGTGGCTCATATAATCCAAGTTTTGAATTTCTTTCAAAAGTAGCACATGCACTTGGAAAAGAACTTCATGTAACATTTAGTTAGTTTGGAAAGTGATGAAGTAAAAATATAATACGGATTGCAATTAACATCATGCTGGTTAAACATTTTATGCCATCATGTAACACGACAATTGCCAAAATGCCCCTTTGAGAAATCAGAGGGGCTATTTTAAATAGTTGTATGGTAAAATATAACTAATGAGTAAGAAAAAGAAGGGGCACATCGGCAATTGCGGGAACGTTATACGGCATGCATTTCTAGCTTGTCTCGGATTAGAAAAGTAGATTTAATAGGGCAAATAATCAATCTTAAAGTGAGGCAAATATGATTAAAATTGGAATCACAAAGAAGTTTCAGGAAAAATTAGGAGTGGGATTCGAAAGTATTGAAAAACTTGAAATAGACCGATTTTATTCATGGCACGCAAATACATTTCAAGACTCACGTAGAACTGGCATTATATTCATGAATGATTTAACAAGATTCTGTGTAATACTTTTTGGTTTGAAGAAAAGCGACTTCAAAAATTTAATAGTTTTGTTTTCAGAACAATTTAAAAGAAATATGTTGGTAGCAGGGTTTAGTGAAAAAGAAATTGAAGACTATTTAAAGCATGTTGATGAATGGACTTTTGTTAAAACATCTAGTAGAAGTGTTATGGGTGGAATAAATGACTGTTTGCGTATATTACCACATTGGATGGATTTACCTGGAATGTGGGATTACGATAAAATAACATTCATTAACGATAAATTCAATGGTATGCCAATGTCGCCATTGAAAAAGGACGGTTTTGAACCATTCCCTAAATATGCAATGAGAAAAGTTATAAATCAGTGGGCAGAGTAAAAATCGTATTGTATGAAATAACGAAATGAACACCGTATAACACAGCGACTCCCAACATCCCCCTTGCAATGAACGGGTTTGATTTCTTCTGTGGTGAGAACTCTATACGAAGTTTTTAATCTTGAAAAATAGGGGCACGATCGGGAGTCGTGGGAACGTTATATGCCATTTAATCAAACAGGCCTAATATAAGATTAAGTTGTTTTGAATTCTAAACTATTTAAAGTAGTTAAGACAATAAAATTTTGGAGGAAGTGTGTGGAGTACATTTTTATAAAATATCAAAAACCATCTAGTCAATAAATTGAAGTGTGTTTTAACTGGTAACTGATTATAACTACAAATTATTTTTTTACGAAAAAATAGACGACACGTAATGTATCGCCTATTTAGATGCTGAATCAAATATCATCGGGACTTAGAGATGATAAATCTTGCGTCAATTGCCGTAGCAAGGCATATGATTAATAGTAAAATCCGAGACTGTCCCAAATTTTGTGTAAATAATCTGCCACGAAAGCAGCGAATATGAACTTTTTAGGAACTCTCGATTACGAATGGATAATCGAGAGTTCGTTTATTATCTGATCCCAGTTTCGTTGACGCTGGGACCATTTCTTTGTTGCATTTTCAGTTGCTAAGTAAAGGGACTTCATCAGTGACATGTCTGTTGGATAGACTGGTTTTCCCTTAGTTACTTTGCGGTATTGTCTGTTCAGATTTTCAATTATATTAGTCGTATACATGATCTTTCTGATGTTCGCTGAGTATGCAAAAAACGGAGATATAACACCCCAGTTATCTTTCCAGGATTTTATGCAGCGCGGATAATGCGAACCCCACTTTTCTTCAAACTCAAGAAGCGTCTGATAACCTGATTCCTCATTTGGAGCTTGATAAACAGACTTAAGATCTTTCATCAGTTCTTTGATATGTTTGTAGCTGACATATCGCGTAGATGAGCGAATTTGATGAATGATGCAGCGCTGTACAATAGACTCTGGATATGTCGCTTTGATTGCTTGCTCAAAGCCTGAAAGTCCATCAACACTGAAGATTGTAACTCTCTGAACACCACGATTCTTTAAGTCTGTCAGAACCTTTAGCCAGAATTTACTCGTCTCATTTTCACCTATCCAGATACCTAAGACATCCTTCATACCATCTGTATTTATGCCAACAACAACGTATGCAGCTTTAGATACAATGCGGTTATTCTGTTTTACTTTGTAATGAATAGCATCCATGAAAACAAACGGATACTCTGTTTCAAGTGGTCTGTGTTGCCACTCTTCGATGTGAGGGATGATTTTATCAGTCATACGTGAGATTGACTGTGCTGAGAGTGGCATCCCGTAGAGGTCTTCTATATGTTCTGAGATATCTCTTTGAGACATTCCTTTGCCATACATAGAGATCACTTTGTCTTCAATCGCTGAAATATCACTGGAGTGTTTTGGTACAATTTGTGGATCAAACTCACCGTTACGATCTCTTGGAATCTCTAGTTCAACTTCGCCAAGATCAGTCTTTACACGCTTTGTTGATTTCCCGTTTCTGTAGTTCGTTTTCTCAACTTGGCGATCGTATGGCTCATAACCAAGCTCTTCATCCAGTTCTGCTTCTAGTAGTTTCTCAACGCCAGTCTTAAGCATTTCCTTCAGCACGCTCTGTAGGTCTGTCACATCGGTGATATCCTTGTCCTGCATAAGGGCTTCTGTCAGTTCTGATATCTTGTTGTTTTTCTTCTTTCGACTCATAAAAAAATCCTCCACTCTGTAGTCTAGTTTATAACACTAACTACTTTCGTGGAAGATTTCTTGTTTTTACACTAAATTTGTTTCAGTACCAACTATGGGAACGTTATGAGAAAATTTTCACTAAGCTAATAATCTTCCTGTACTTAACGCTTTATTATCTAATAGTATTAATAAAAAAGCTTGAAATGGAATTTAATATATAGTATCTTTAAGTCATAAAAATTATTTTTCAGCACGTCTTAGTGGCGTAATAAACAGTCTGTTCCTGGTGAACAGGTATATCTCTAGGAAACCTTAAATGGATTTCTAGCATTTGTATGTCAATCGTTGACAGGGTTTATTATGTCGTTCTGAGATGTGTTTTTTGTTTTTTGATTTAAATAATCTAGTTTACAAACTTAATAAAACTAGGTACAACATGTTGGAAGAAAATATTTTCGTTTAGGAAGCTATTAGAGAGGTGATTAATTTGCTAAGTAATACGTCTGGTTATGGTTTTGTAGATACAGCAATGTTAATGGTAGGTGTTACAACGCTTGTTTTCGGTTCGAAAGTTGTATCATTGTTTCAAAAGTCATCAATAGATATTGATATTACGTGCCCATTAGAATCTATACCGAATGAGAATAGAGGTACAAACAAAAGTGAAATGACTGCGGACTCGTTACAAATTATCTATTTTAGTAATAAGGGGCTAGCTAATTCCAATAAATTAGTAATTCGTATTAAAGCTCAAGGGAAGATAACCAATTTTGAAGTTGAATCGTGTGAGGATATTCAATATATTGATTGTATTGATAATGAGTTAATAGTGAAGTTGGATCGCCTTTCTAGAAACATAGGAATTAGAGTTGCGTTACGGTTGGTAAATGAAAATAGACCTCTAACCATTTACTGCATTGATAATGATGGGGCGAAAGAAATAGTGCGTAAATTAGATTTATAATTATGATTAGACTTTGTGTCTGTGCAGAACAAAAAGGTAAGCATAGAATGAATAGAATTAGGTATTTTGATGGATTGGGAAAAGCCAGTTACATATTTATGTATATGAAATCGTGAAAATCATCTCATAACACAGCAGTTCCCAAAATGCCCCAATGTTTATACGAAGAGACAATTCATATACTGATTTATGGTAAAATATAGTATATGAATTGTAAATAGTGGGGCACTTCGGGAATTGCGGAAACGTTATGTGAAATTTAAAAGGAGGAAATTGTGACAAAACCAATTGAAATATCAGATGTTATAGGTTTAAAAGAACCAATCGTTAAGCTCCTTGATGTTGTATCAAAAGGAGTGGGAGTTGTTTATGAGCCAACTAAAATTAGAAGACTTGCCCAAGCAAGAGCTGATGAAATAAAAATTATATCAGACGCAATTTCTGATAATAAGATATCTGGATTGCTAAACTATAATTCTGAGAAACTTGAAATTGATGCGAAATACATCAATGGTGAGATTGAAGAATTATGGCAAGAAAGCCTTAGATTTAAGGAAGCGAAAAAAACCTTAAATACGAATCGTGTAATTGCACATGCTTATGATAAATTAGAAACTGAAGAAAAAGTAAGTAAAGATGAAGTTGACGAAGATTGGATAACTAGATTCTTTAGAATTGCTGAGGATGTATCTAGTGAAGAAATGCAAGAAATATGGGGAAGAATTCTTGCAGGCGAGATTAAAAAGCCAAAATCATATTCATTGAGAACTCTTGATTTTATGAGAAACATTAGTCAATCTGAGGCAGAGCTATTCTCAAGAGTAGGAGAATTGGCTATTGAATGTCATTCTGGAACAATAATTACTGGTGACAAAAAGTATTTAGAAAATACTCATAATATAAGATTAAATGATTTGCTTTTCTTAGAAGAATTGAATTTGATTTCATCCACGGTATTGCATTATATATTACTCAAAAATTCAAATGAGAATGAGACTGTATTTTATTATGCAGACAAAATTATTATTGCTAAGAAAAGACCTAGTCCTGAAAGAAATATCGAAATTCTTAAATTTACAAAGTTAGGGGAAGAAGTATTGAACTTTGTTGAAAAGAAATATGATGATAAATACATCAAACATTTTGCATCAAAAATTAAGACCACAAACATAACTATAGCTAGTTACGATATAAAAAGTCGCGAAAGTGGGAAAGTAGTGTACTCCAAAACAGGAATGGTATTGTAAAACCTTTTAAACTCCACATAACACAGCAGTTCCCAAAATGCCCCTTTGTTTATATGAAGTGGCATTTATTATAATCGGTTTATGGTAAAATATAGTATATGATTTATAAAAAGTGGGGCACGTCGGGAACTGTGGGAACGTTACATGAAAGAAAACCTCAAACATTTATTCTGAAATGAAAGGATAGTCTTGTGCATACAGAAAACTATATTAAATCCCGAAATGAGCAGTTTGTATCAAGTTTTAACCTTGCAGATTACAATATTTCTAGTACTCTCTATAGTTCCAGCAACAATGATTTCAATACATTATTGACTGCAATGCAAAGTCAGCTCAATTTTCATTTTAAAGAAATGAATAGAAGGTTAAAAAGTGGAAGATATTTAGCTGAGGATAGTAGACAGTTATTAAATATAATAGATGATATAAATACATTGATCGTTAATCTGAGAGGAACAAAGTATGAAATTGAAATTGATAAGAGTTATGAAAAACTACTAGCCTTGTGCGAAGATTTTTTACAATCATCTTACGGCAGTGATTTTCCTGAGGAATTTAAAAAGATAGAAGTGATAGAGTCTAGACCAATTTTTAAAATTACTCAACATGATACGGTTACTATTACTCAGTCAATACGGTATGAATTAAAGCCAATAGGCTCGGGTTCGTATGCCGATGTTTTTAAATATCACGATTTACAATATAACAAGCCATTTGTAGTGAAGCGAGCAAAAAAGAATATTTCAGAAAGAGATTTAGAACGTTTTAAAACAGAGTTTGAAGTAATGAATGAATTGAATTCTCCATACGTTATTGATGTTTATAAATACAATCATGAAAACAATGAATATACTATGGAGTATGCAGATTATACCTTAAAAAATTATATTGATAAAAGAAACAGTGAGTTGAGTATTGGTGATAGGGCTAGCATAGTAAGACAAATACTAAGGGCTTTTGAGTACATTCATTCCAAGGAAAAATTTCATCGTGATATTAATCCTAAAAACGTATTAATCAAAGATTATGATGGACTGTTAGTAGTTAAGATATCAGATTTTGGGCTAGTGAAAATTAGAGACAGTAACTTTACTAATCTAGAGACGGAGGCAAAGGGATTTTTTAATGATCCTGCATTAGAATTAAGGGGAGAATTTAAAAATTACAAAATATGGCATGAAATATATGCGTTAACTAGGTTAATATACTTTGTCTTGACAGGCAAAACAAACATTGGGAAGGAAAAGAATGAAGACATATTAGAATTTTTCAATAAAGGAACTGCAAATGACTCATCACAACGTTATAAGGATGTATCTGAAATGAAAATAGCTTTTGATAAACTAGTTCTAAAGTTATAAGAGTAAAGTTTGTTTTACTCTAAGCTAACCCCAAAGTTAGTGTGGTGAGTTTTTCCATCATGTAACACAGCAGTTCCCAAAATGCCCCTTTGTTAATACTGAGTGGTATTTCTTATACTTGGTTCATGGCGAAATATAGTATATGAATTATAAAAAGTGGGGCACTTCGGGAACTGTGGGAACGTTAGATGACAGTCTAAACACGTAAAAACACATGCAAATATAAGTGTAAATATGATATAATCTTACTAAGAGAGGTGATATTATGTTAGCAAGAAGACAAGATTTTCGTGGTGCGTTAGATCATATTATTTCAGTATCAGACCTTGGACGTGGAAAAGCATCAAAAGTAATTCAAAGTGTAGAATCCAGCAAAGAACAATTTATTGTGGTTAAAAATAACAAACCACAAGCAATCATAATGTCAGTTGATGAGTACAATGAACTTCTAGAATATAAAGAAGAATTGGAATTATTATTACTTGCAACAAAACGACTCAAAGAAACCGATGAATCAGAGTATTCAACATTTGAAGAAGTAATGAAAGAATTTGATATTACAGAAGAAGAGTTGGATGCATTAGAAGATTCTGTGGAGATTGAATGATGTGGGAAGTCAAGTTTAGTCCTGAAGCCAAAAAGGACATGAAGAAAATGGACAATAGTTTACGCTCAAGAGTCTTAGTTGGAATTAGGAAAGTAAGAGTGAATCCTTTACCACAGAATGAAGGCGGCTATGGGAAACCATTGGGTAATGTTGGTGGAACCGATTTAACTGGTTTTTTCAAAATCAAATATAGAGGAATCGGAATAAGAGTTGTATACACAATTGTAAGAACAAAAGAAGTGATGAATATCGTTGTAGTTTCCCTGCGAGCAGATAACGAAAGTTATAATGAAGCACAAAAGAGAAAAGATAAATATGGAAATAGCATATTTGAAGACATATTTTAAATAGAGAAAATCGTGATAAAGTGTTTAAACCATCATCTAACACGACAATTGCCAAAATGCCCCTGTGGAGACATAGGGGTTGATTTGTATTAGTGTGTGGTAAAATATAACATAAGAGTATATAAAAAGTGGGGCACATCGGCAATTGCGGGAACGTTATATGCCATTGGCAGGTTGGGGTGTGAAGCTGGGGGACGTGCGTTATCCGACGTTTATCGGGAACATGTTTGAGTTTCTTTATCTGAGTTGAGGGGTATTGTTGCCGGCGCATTACGGAAGTGTATTTCGAGTAGAGGTTCCGCACTTAGTTCGGTTGTGAACGTGGGCCACGAAGTGAGTGCTTCAGGCACTCAATAGTTTTTAGGTTTTATAAGTTTTTTTGGTGCCATTACTACAATGCTTTTACGGAAAAATGAAAACTATGCGTGTCGAACCCGCAATGAATAAAGGGGATAATGGGGATCATGCGCCTATCCCGTAACGATGTAGCGGTATCGAAGGAAACACGGAACGAAGAGTGTGCCAACAGCAAATAACACGACAGTTCCCAACATGCCCCTGAGTCAGGAAGTTTCCGAAGTTGAGCAGCTAAAGCTGGCTCAAAAGTAGATGAATCTAAAATATTCAAAAGGCACATCGTGAACTGCGGAAACGTTATGTGGCATATTTATTGGGGGTAGAGTTTGAAAAAAGTTAGTGATTTGATAAAAATCGATCAAACATTGAAGAATGCTTATTTGATTCTAATAGTGTTCATTTTTAATGAAGAAAAAGTATTTAAAGAAATAGTTCATCCAAGAATAATGCAGTTTAGACATCTATTAGATTCATGTAGGGAAGAAGAACTTCTTGATATTAGTCAGTTTTTAGAGTTTTCTCTATCTAAAAGAAAATATTCCAATGAAAAGCGTTTACTTGCTCCTTTACTCACCATATGCATATTTGCATTCACATTAATTTTTAGTTCCATCGGAACGATAGCCTATGAACATGACATATATGCATCTGATATCGAGGCGGGACGATTAGAGATGACTGAAATTAAAGAATCGTTAATGGGATTAAAAAAAATAGAACAAAATAATGATCTGGTTGATAGACTCGACCGGATAATAGAAGCAGTGGAAATCGAGGAATCAAAGTATGTAAAATCAAGAACAGATATGCCTTTAACTGAATCACTACTATCTGAAGCAATCCAATGTTCCGAAGAAGGAACTTTAATAAATGAATCATTGATTTGGATTAAAGACATGATCTATGAAAGAAAAATTAAACTGATAGAATATCAGAGTTTTCAATCTGTATTTGAAACATTTAGTAGAGCAGTAACTGTTATTTCAGTCCTTTTAGTTTTAATAGTTGTTATTGCATATAGCTCTCAAAGAGAGGATTTTTTAGAGTATTGTTTATTAAAAGCGTATTTGACTGAGATCAATAAATACACCACATAACACGACCATTCCCAAAAGCCGCCTTGTAGAACCAAGTTCGGGTTGTTCTGCGAAAAATGTTATTACGACAGTCGGGAATAGTGGTGTAGATTGGGCGGCCATCGGGAATGGCGGGAACGTTATGTGAAATAAAAATTATTGAGGTGAATAATGAGACTAATTTCAATTTGGATAGAAAATTACAAGATTTACAATAACGATGAGATTGTGTTTTCTAAAAGTGAGGAAGTAAATGTAATTCAATCAAAACTTTTTAGCAAACTAAATATCAACACATTAGTTGGTTCCAACGGATCTGGGAAATCTACAATAATGGGATTTATTGCATCAATATTTCATAATTTAGAAAGGTATCATACTCGTATAGAGTCTGACTTTAGATTGTTATATGAAATTGATGTCGATGAGGAGAATGTTATTGTACAACTTGAAAAGATAGGTCCAAATATTTTTTTCAAAAATAATCAAGATACTAATAATATGCTCTTATTAGAATGGGAGATCAAGAAGAAAGCGCCAGTTAGGCGTGAATATCAAAGAGAGTACAAATACACTTGCAATTATGACGAGATTAGAAAGTATTTGCCAAAAAACATTATAGTTTCGTGTTTCGAAATTGATGAAATGTATCCTGATAAAAGGACATACAATTATGTAGGAGATAGAATAGTTAAGCTACATAAAGTTGGAGCAACTACTATTTCGACTGGTTATGGATTGGGCATAACAGAAGGTATTATTAAGTTATATACTATATTTGCAAATAATAAAATTGCTAGAAATAAGCTTGAAAATGCATTAGATATAAAGTTTTCAAACAGAGTGAAGGTACTATTTGAATTCATATACTTTCAAGATTTCATCCCACAATATAGTGATTATGACGAAGAAGTTATGTCACAATTATTTAAGAAATATAGCACTCATTTTAATATTTATGACTTAAACGAGTTTACAGAGTTCATTTTCAGTGAGGAACTATGGGGTGAATACATAGTAGGAATTGAGGACGATTCTGCATGTCACTTAGATATTTTATCTTTTATTGAGGCAGACCCTGTAAATTCAGAGATACTCTTATCCTTAAGTAAAGGTAAGAGTACATATATCAATGAAATATATATTGAAAAGTGGGGGAAGCAATTACCTTTCAATAAAATGAGTTCTGGCGAGAAAATTTTTCTATATAGAATGACTTCAATACTATCGCATATTTGCTCTGGTTCAATTGTCTTATTAGATGAACCAGAGGTCCATTTGAATGAAAAATGGAGTAGACAATTAGTTTCAGTACTATCACTTTTGTTCTCAGGTTTCCAGTCTCATATTTTGGTAGCGACTCATAGTCACTTATTTATTAATAATCTATTTAAAGAGAACGTAATGCTATTTGAGAATGGGAGTGTACGAAATCCTAGAGTGCCGATTTTTTTAGCAAGTCCACATGAAATATATAGAGAACTTAATGGTGACCAAATTAACCAAAATATATCCGAAAACTTAGTACTAGAAGCTTTAGGTGTTGGAAATAAGGATGAATTACTTCAAATTTATAATGAATTAGGTGAGAGTGTATACAAATATCTTGTGTTCAAAATGTTAAAAAATGAAAATGGTGATCGCAATGTGGAAAATCAATAATATAACAAATGGTGTTATCCTAAATAAGTTTCACTCACATGTGGTCAAACCATTTCTAGTTTTAATTATTGAGTGCTCTAGAAATAAGGAATACGACCTAATCAACTATATATCTTGTTGTCCAAACCCGCAAATATCTAATAATAAATCGATATTGCTATATTTAGTGAAAAAGAAATATCTGAAGAGAAAAATATCGGATGTTGTTAGTGATATAGTAATGAACTATTCGTATAATGAGATTATTGAGCAATATAAGATATTCCAGTTACAAAAAAAATCTGCAGATCAATTTGATTACAATATCAGAGAGGAAGAAGTCATTGAAGAGCTGTATTTCGTATTCAGCAAATTCTTTTATGATAAGTTGTTTGATGATCAGTTTATTTGGAGCACACTTGGAGAGGTAGGCTTCAACAGGAAACTATTTCACAGAAATTTTCATAGTGAAAACCAAATAGGAGTTTGTGCATATTGTGATTTAGATACTACTTTGAATTCCTCAAACAATTATGTAGAACATTTCTTACCAAGGAATAGTTTTCCATTTTTATCTATGCACCCAAACAACCTAATTTCATCTTGTGGAGCTTGTAATAAACAAGATGAGGGGAAAGGTGTAGCAGTTATGAATCCGATATTCTCTCCATTCAATCTTCAAATTGGCGACAGTATCGATTACAGTATCGACTACTCTAATCAAGAAATTGATCTTTTGGCTAATCAAATTGAAGTAAATAACTACATTAGTTTACTTCAATTAAGTGACCGATATAAAAAGCCACAAGTATTTAGAGCAATGATTCTTCGAGCAGCATCCATTTATGATATATTGAATGAGTTCCCATTGTCTGAGTTAGAACTCCGTGATTATCTTATTCAACACAATGAAAAAACAAAAAAAGTTGATCCTATGGGATTCTTATTAAATCAGTTGTTCAATCGGCTTGATGATTATGAAAAGTTTAGAAAATAATTTTTAAATCACATAACACAGCAATTCCCAACATGCCCCTTTGGTAACAGAGGGGCTGATTTATACTTAGAATATGGTAGAATATAACATAGAAGTAATAAAGAGTTGGGGGCACATCGGGAATTGTGGGAACGTTAGAAGACAGTTTACGCTTAGGAAAAACAATGAAAAGCATAGAAAAAACATCAAATTTGATGTATAATATAAGTATCATAATATTGGGAGTAAAGCATGAATGTATTTACGTATTGTACATCAGGTGGAAAAGATTTAATCCGAGAGTTTCTGGATTCGCTCACGAAACGCGAATCTGCAGAGGGTTATTTCATATTACAAGAAATAGAGAATCAAGGTGTTGAATTTCTAAAGAACTTGAATACAAGGCAGTTAGAAAGAAAACTATGGGAAATCAAATTTCCAAGACATAATAGAATATTTTACGTACTTGTAGACGAAAACAATATATATTTATTGCATGGTTGTAAAAAACAAAAAGGTAAGGCTGAGAAGTTTGAACTTGAAAAAGCAATGAAACGTGCAAAAGAAATTTAAAAAGTGGGTGAAAATATGCCATTCAAAAAAATGAATGTAAAAAAAGTAGTTGAAGAAAAAAGAAAAAACCACGAATTTAATGAAAACTACCTTGAGGTCGAAAAAGAGTATGAACTAATAAGACTGGTAGTAGAAGCAAGAAAAAGCAGTGGAATGACACAGCAAAATTTAGCTGAATCAGTTGGAATGTCACAACAAGAGATCTCGCGATTTGAAAGAGAAAAGCATATACCAAAGCTTTCGAATTTTATTAGAATACTAGATGCACTGGGTTTGGAACTGAAAATTGAAAAGAAACACATAGCCCATTAAAATCAACTAGAATTAATAAAAATGAAGATATAGTCTTTAGTTTAGATACGCTGAAACCATCTTCTAACACAGCAGTTCCCAAAATGCCCCTTTGTTTATACGAAGTGGCATTTCTTATACTCAGTTTATGGTAAAATATAGCATATGAATTATAAAAAGTGAGGCACATCGGGAACTGTGGGAACGTTAGACGAAAGAATTTATTCGGAGGAGATTTATGAACTTATTTAGTGATTTGAAAATACCATCGGATCAACTGAGCGAAAATTATAAACGAATACTGCATGAAAGTTATTCAGGCGTTAGAAAAGTAATTAATTACTGGGCTAATGATTTTATTGATCGTGATAAGAAGTTTGTGAAAGAATTTCAAACTACATTTAATTCATCATTCTGGGAGTTATACTGTTATGCAGTTATAAAAGAGTTAGGATGGGATGTAGATTTTAGTTATTACGCACCTGACTTTGTTATAAAGGAAAATGAGAGTTGCAAAGTTGCGATCGAATGTACTATAACTAATCCGCCTAAAGGAGGATTGGAAGAGTCTAATATTTCTGAGAAACTCGATTACACTATGGATATCGACACGTCAGTTGACCTTTCTACAATTCGCTTATCAAACAGTATTAACTCTAAACTTAAATGGTTTAGAAATAATGAATCTAAGATAGATATTTTAGACAAGCCGTTTATCTTAGCAATTGCACCTTTTGATCAACCAAATTGGTACTGAAACAAATTTAGTGTAAAAACAAGAAATCTTCCACGAAAGTAGTTAGTGTTATAAACTAGACTACAGAGTGGAGGATTTTTTTATGAGTCGAAAGAAGAAAAACAACAAGATATCAGAACTGACAGAAGCCCTTATGCAGGACAAGGATATCACCGATGTGACAGACCTACAGAGCGTGCTGAAGGAAATGCTTAAGACTGGCGTTGAGAAACTACTAGAAGCAGAACTGGATGAAGAGCTTGGTTATGAGCCATACGATCGCCAAGTTGAGAAAACGAACTACAGAAACGGGAAATCAACAAAGCGTGTAAAGACTGATCTTGGCGAAGTTGAACTAGAGATTCCAAGAGATCGTAACGGTGAGTTTGATCCACAAATTGTACCAAAACACTCCAGTGATATTTCAGCGATTGAAGACAAAGTGATCTCTATGTATGGCAAAGGAATGTCTCAAAGAGATATCTCAGAACATATAGAAGACCTCTACGGGATGCCACTCTCAGCACAGTCAATCTCACGTATGACTGATAAAATCATCCCTCACATCGAAGAGTGGCAACACAGACCACTTGAAACAGAGTATCCGTTTGTTTTCATGGATGCTATTCATTACAAAGTAAAACAGAATAACCGCATTGTATCTAAAGCTGCATACGTTGTTGTTGGCATAAATACAGATGGTATGAAGGATGTCTTAGGTATCTGGATAGGCGAAAATGAGACGAGTAAATTCTGGCTAAAGGTTCTGACAGACTTAAAGAATCGTGGTGTTCAGAGAGTTACAATCTTCAGTGTTGATGGACTTTCAGGCTTTGAGCAAGCAATCAAAGCGACATATCCAGAGTCTATTGTACAGCGCTGCATCATTCATCAAATTCGCTCATCTACGCGATATGTCAGCTACAAACATATCAAAGAACTGATGAAAGATCTTAAGTCTGTTTATCAAGCTCCAAATGAGGAATCAGGTTATCAGATGCTTCTTGAGTTTGAAGAAAAATGGGGTTCGCATTATCCGCGCTGCATAAAATCCTGGAAAGATAACTGGGGTGTTATATCTCCGTTTTTTGCATACTCAGCGAACATCAGAAAGATCATGTATACGACCAATATAATTGAAAATCTGAACAGACAATACCGCAAAGTAACTAAGGGAAAACCAGTCTATCCAACAGACATGTCACTGATGAAGTCCCTTTACTTAGCAACTGAAAATGCAACAAAGAAATGGTCCCAGCGTCAACGAAACTGGGATCAGATAATAAACGAACTCTCGATTATCCATTCGTAATCGAGAGTTCCTAAAAAGTTCATATTCGCTGCTTTCGTGGCAGATTATTTACACAAAATTTGGGACAGTCTTTCAAATATTGTATCCACAGATATCCTCAGTTACGTCTTAGGTTATGATGTCTCTATTGCTTATAACGAAAGTACTTGGACGGACCGTATAACAGTAAGTAATGGGGAACGGGAAACTTATAGTAACTTTGAATATACCATGATTACTACAAACCATTATTTTATATCAAGGGTAATCATTCCACCCTTTATGCTTGGTGATCAATGTTACGTTTCTATAGAGGAATTGGCTAAATCATTTTTTTATGACGTTGAATACACACCTGCTGGTGAAATCGCGGGGTCTGAAAATTATGACTATGATTACTATGTTGTTCTATCTTATGTAGCGTCAGAAGACGAACCCTATTATATGGAAACGCTCGGTCTGACCATTGACGAAAATTCCAATTTAACTATTTTCAAAAATGGTGAACTTAGAAACAACCGAAGAACTATGCATATTATGGAACTCGCAGGCCTAGTGAGTGATAAATATGACACTGGGAACAGGGTCATAATTGGCGGCGCTGGGCTTAAATACTGGAACAATGGCCTAAGCGGTCGCTCTTCAGATGTCGATTTTTTGATCAGACCTTGGAGCTTTAAAGGTTACGAAGATGAAGGCCTTGAACACATCGAAATCCAGCTCGTCAATTATAACGACGGCATTGAGGCTTTTACTAGGGCAACGCTAAAAGCCATGTTCCCGCCAAGTTACGGTACTGACGAAATTTGGGATAAAATCGATGTAGACATTCGATCAACTTATACTGAAGGCGAAATGACCAGTAACGGCTATGAGCTCGATCCCTATTACAAAACCTCACAGATTGACGGTCAAATCTTTGAAATGAATGACCTCAAAATGCTTTACGCCGACGACGCCCACCATTTTTCAGTGATTATATATTACTAAAAAACATCTCCCCCGAAAATTCTGGCAGACAAGATTTTCGGGGATAAGGTACTTATGCCGTGGGGAGCTTACTATAAATGGCTATAAACTGGCTCTTTGTTATGCCACGATTTTGATTCATAGAAAAACGTTCGAAATGAATGGCCTTAACGTAAGGTGTCGGAACGAAAGATCAAAGCTATCTTATGTATAACCGGATAAACGCAAACCCTATCAGGATGAAGGTGATACCGTGTCGAGGATGAAACAGTTCATGACACAGTCTGGCTATAGTCCCAAAACTATAAAAGCTTATGTAAATCATGTTAATAGATATTTGCAGTTCTCAGAAGGGGCTATTGACGAGGCGTGTATTAACAATTATATGGTCGATCTCGGTCACGCAAGCAGTAAAACCACGGAAATATACACCCATGTGTCTCAAGTTGCCATGCAAAACATAGTCAATCCGCTGGATGATCTGTAGCGTGTAGGGAGGGCGAGTTGGATATAAAAAAAAGTATTTTTTAAAAACCTCTTGTGTTATATAAGAATTGGTGTTAATATGCTTGAGTACCTTAAATAAAAAGTGAAAAACATTTAAATAAAGTATTATTAATGAAACTAATATCGTTTTATTCGAATCTGTGTCATTTCTGAAATTTTATCTAATTGGAACAATCTCGTTCTTAAATGAATTTTTTACATGTATCTAAGGACTATAAAATTTTGGAGGAAACAAATTATGATGAACGGAACAGTAAAATGGTTTAACGCAGACAAAGGTTTTGGTTTTATTACAGGAGAAGACGGTAAAGATGTATTTGCTCACTTCTCACAAATCAACAAAGATGGTTACAAGACACTTGAAGAAGGTGAAGCTGTAACATTTACTCTAGCTGAAGGTCCAAAAGGCCCACAAGCAGAGAATATTACATCTAAGTAATTTAATAAAACACATTAGAGCTGATCAATCGAGAATTGATCGGCTCTTATTTTTTTTTGAGAAATTGCCTTTCTCTAAATGAAATTTTGTGCTTAAGTAGAGATAGATATTGAAACTTTAATGTCGAACTATGGAATGACCGGTGGAATCAAGATACGGCTTATCTTATTTTTGGGGTAACGCATGGGCACTCTTGTAAACCTGATTACAATTTCACGAATTCCCTTATCACTCTATTTACTGATTGCAGTTCCACTGAGCTTGGAGTTCTATATTGTCTATGCGTTATGTGGGATGACGGATATCTTAGATGGCGCAATAGCCAGGAAGACAAACACGGTGAGTGAACTGGGAGGTCGTTTGGATTCGTTGGCAGATTTTATTATGGTCTTTGTCGTCCTATATATACTGGTTCCGGTCATTGAAGTGAAAACAATTCACATTATCCTTGCAGGTGTAATAATCTTAATAAGGTTCATTTCTATTGCAGCAGTGGCTTATAAGTTTAGAACGTTTGGCGTACTGCATACAAGATTGAACAAAGCGACTGGACTGATCCTATTTGTCTATCCGTTTTCAATGACCTTGAAATTGGGGAACATACTCGCGTTTCTAGTCTGCATTGTAGGACTGATATCGGCACTTGAAGAACTGATCATCCATTTGACTTCGGACCAACTGGATCTTAATAGAAAGGCATTTGTATGCCGGCCATGAAAAATTCCTTTATGCTTGACAGTTACGCGGCGTAATCGAATATCATTAACATAGAAGTACTTCAGAAAGAGGTGGGTATGTTAATTAGCGAACTTGCAAATAAGTATAAGATTTCTGTAAGAACCTTGAGATATTATGAATCACTGGGTCTGTTGACCGCGAATAGAAATGAAGCAAATGTCAGAGAGTTTGACAGCAGTCAAATCAAGAGACTGGAAAGCATTCTGGTATTCAAATTGAATGCTATTGAAAATGAACTCTATGCGTTGAACTATGCCAAAAGACTATTGATTTCGGTGTTGAGAACCTTTGGGTCAGATTCGACTTCACTCATTCAGTCGATTAAAGAACTGCGAAAACACTTAAGTGAAGTTCATGGCTTAGCGTTTGATAAAATCAGATTAATGGACAATACAGACGAACTGCAATCCTTTGAGTATCGAATAAAATCGATGGATGAGGTTCTTTTTAGAGCGGCAATCAATGCAGATTCAGTCGAAAGTCAGATTGACCACATTATCACCAGCTTAAAAACCATATTGCTGTCACGGTTAACGTGAAAATTTGCCCCTGTGCCCAGTGCGCTTCAAAACAAGATAGATTATATCAATTGCCGACATGCCCTTCTAAAAAATCAGAAGGGATTTTCTATTGAATTTCATGGTAAAATATAACTAATGTACCATCTAACACCGACGCATGTTCAGAGGATTATCTAAAATCAGGAGGTACTTATGTCAGTCGTGATTACAACAGAACGATTAATTATTCGATCGCCTGAATTGGGGGATTTTGAAGCAATTTGGAAAATGAAGAATGATCCTTCTGTAGTCGCATATACAGGTGGTGTTTCCAAGTTCACGAAGGGAGAAGCCTTTGAACAGCATCGGCAGAGGTGCTTGGGTTTTGAAAACAGCGAGGACAAAGTTTTCACTGTGGCACTAAAGACCTCGAACGCCTTTATAGGCTATTGCGGTTTCAAGTACTGCGAAATTTTGGAGGGCCTTGAAATTCTATATGGATATTCGAAGGACCAATGGGGCAAGGGGTACGCAAAAGAAGCAGCACAGGCAGTTTTGAAATATGGCCTGGAGAACATATCTTCAGTGATTGTAGCAGCTGCACATCCAGATAATATTGGTTCAGAGCGTGTATTGCAAAGTATCGGAATGGTGTATGACGGCAAAATTGAATGGCCGCAGCAAGGTTTGGTTAATAAATACAAAGTGAGCATCTAAAATAAGGCAGTGCTTTTGAAAGGAAGTCATATGGAGTTTATTCAGGGCAAGCGCCTCAAGCTATGGTTCGCACGTCAATCGGACCGGGCACTAATCTATAAAATGCTCACATCGCTTGAAACAGCAATGTTTATGTTTGACGAGGCGCATCCCGCACCGACCTGGGATGAATTTTGCGAGGAAGACGATCACTATTATGCTGGGGAGGCGTCGGAACTTGGCAGTTACTTGCTCATAGGCTACAAGGACCAGTTTGTTGGGAGCATAAGCTATGCCTGTGAGTATGAGAAGGTCGCCTATGCAGAACTCGATATATGGATGCATCATGTAAGTAGCACAGGCAAGGGTTTAGGTGTTGAAGCAATCAACCTTTTGCTTGCCTTCATAAATCATAAATACGGTATAAGAAATTTTCTAATTCGTCCTTGGATTAAAAACACGAATGCCATTAAGGCATATAAGAAATGTGGCTTTGAAGAAGTGACACTTGAGAGAATCTTTGAGTTTTATAGCGAAAAAAATATCGAAGAAAACGGACAAGGGGACTATGGCGAAAAAGAGACTGTAAATCTGTACAGGTATATATGAAATAGAGTTTATAGGACAGAGGGAGACTACATGATAGCGGGAGATTACATGACGCCACTGCTTAAATTAAGACTCGAAAGTCTTGTGGACTGCCTGAAGCGCATTCTCGGACAAAATCTTGTGGGGATTTATCTCCACGGTTCTCTGGCTATGGAGTGCTACAATCCAAATTCCAGCGACATTGATTTTATCGTCATTGTCAGGCATGATCTTGATGACCTTCAAAAACGACATATTATTAAAGGTTTGATTAAGTTGGAAAATGACTTTGACAACATTACGTTTGAAATGTCAGTAGTCCGACAAGATGTTGTAAATGCAGGTTCACATCCTTTGGATTTTATACTGCATTACTCAAAGTTGCATAAAAGGAACTTTATTGAAGCGGGTGTTTTGTGTGATAACGCGAAAGATCCAGACCTTGTAACGCATTTGGCCTTTATAAAAGAACGGGGAAAGTGTCTTTATGGAAAGCCCATAGGTGATCTAGGGATTGAGTATTCAAAATCAGATTATATAGATTCAATACTCAATGATATTAAGGACACCAGGCAAGTGGCGGCCGCAGATCCCCTATCTGCTGTCCTAAACCTTTGCAGGACGCTGGAATTCTTAGAAAAAGGAACTCTGAGTTCAAAACGTGAGGGTGGCGATTGGTATGTGCAGTATTTGACTGGAGAAGACAGACAGGCGCTAATGGCGGTCTTGGCTGCATATTCTGGGAAATCACCTGTCGGGGTAATTGAGACAAGGTGTATAGAGCGTTTGATAGACACACTCATGGCGCAGATTGAAGCCACGCTTAGCAAGCATACAGCTATTTATAAAGAAAAGCATGGGGAATAATATGACCGAAAACGATATGAAGTTCAAAATGGCACTTGAAGAACGTGATCGAACAGCACTGGGACAAGTTCCTAAGTCAGACCTCCATAATCATGCGGGAAGAGGTGGGAAGGCAGAGGATGTTTCTTTACATATCAAGCCTCGTAGAGATCCCTTTGACTCACTGAATGAAATGCAGGTCTGGTTTGAAAATAGTGTGAAAGTACATATTCCATCTGGCGCTGAAGGCTTCCTTCGGCGGGTGGAAGCAGCATTTGTTCAGGCAAGAAGAGATAATATTAAAAGGCTGTCTTTGAGTTTTGGCCTTGGAGATATTGTGGCATTGAAGGGGCTTGTAGGTTTTTCGAAGACAATCGATGCTTTAAAAAGAAAATACATACCAGAATCAGAGTTTTTACCCGAACTGGCATTGTTACGATCGGACATAAGCGAAGAGGAAGTCGATGTGGTCAAAGACATTATTTCCTTTGGATACTTTAAATCAATAGATATATGTGGAAATGAGAAGGCAGGCAGCCTTGACAGGTATGTTGGCCTGTATAGGTTCGCACGTGAAAAACACTTGATTTTGAAAGCTCATGTTGGGGAATTTGGAACAGCTAGAGATGTACTTGAGGCAGTAGAAAAGCTTGAGCTTGATGAAGTGCATCACGGTATTGCGGCAGCAAACTCACTGGAATCCATGTGCTTTTTGAGAGACAACAAGATTATTCTAAATGTGTGTCCAACAAGCAATATCATGCTCAAAAGAGTGGAGAACTATAGATGTCATCCCATAAGAAAACTGTTTGACCATGGTGTTCCCGTCACAATTAACACGGATGACCTGTTGATTTTTAATGCATCGGTATCCGATGAGTATATGAATTTGTATGACAGCAATGTGTTCTCAGCTGAAGAACTGAATCATATCAGGAGCAGTGGTTTGAATGCATATGGTAAATACCAGGACCTTATGCCATAAAGACATGCGTTGAAGTCAAAATTTGAAACAAAAGGGTGCAATTAAAGCGGCTACATTTATGGTAGTATATAACATATAAACGCTGAGGCATGAAGGTGGAAGCGTGGGAATGCAGCATGCTTTTGAAAAATTCCATATAAGTAGAGGAAACCTTATTGAAGACAAATCGATATGAAAAGAAAATCAAGAAAATCAGACGAGAAAAGCGGGAACGCAGAAAAGCCTACAGGTGGATTTCCAGAATTTTTGGCCTGATTGTCGGACTGGCTTTTGTCGGTTTCACATTAGCAATTCTTGTTAAGAATCCGGGACTTCTGTTTGGCTATGCAGTGGACCTGCATTTTACACTTTTTGGGCTATTGGGTTTTCTGGTTTTATTGGAGCAGATATTTTCTCAGGAAAAAAGCATAAAGGTACTTGGAATCAGTGTTCTGTTTACCATTGTAGGTGTAATGTCCTTATCGACAAGCTGGAATCTGACATTAGATATTCCAAAATATGTACTGTTTGATGCCTATGAGACAAAATCAGTTCGTGTGGAGTCTCTTAATTACAGAAAGTATGAAACCATTCTGATTACACCAGATGAAACATACGCGTTCCATTCAAGTTCCAAGGCAATACCCGACGCGGATATACTGGAAATAGACTTTTTGCCAAAATCTAAGATTGTACTGGATGCACGGGCTGTGGAATAGCGGCGTCGCGATAGGATGAAAAATTATTAGGATAATGAGATTTCGAGGTGGAATATGAAAACAATTTTTCCAGAAGCAATTACGAATCTGCCATTAGCAGATATTCCGATTAAGGGTTTAAAGGCATACATTTCACAGGGCAAGGGGCATCAGATACTTTATATGGCGTTTGAAGAGGACGTTGATTTGCTCGAACATGCCCATGATGCGCAATATGGCGTGGTGTTAAATGGTCAGATAGATCTATTTATTGATGGTGTTGAGACAAGCTTTGTAAAAGGGGACCAGTATTACATACCTGCTGGCGTGCCCCATTCTGGAAAAATCCATGCGGGATATGCGGATATAACCTTTTTTAATGAAGAAAATCGTTACGGTGTGATAGAAGCAAGTACAGAAAATGACTAGTATAACAGCCCCTTTGCACATGAAAGGGGTTGTCTTGTATAGACGCAGGAATGCTTGCAGATGCGAGAACCAGCCTGGCAATAAAGGCGTGGCATGCTCAGATGTTCGTTCTCCGTACAATTATGCAGATGGGCATCCAAAGAGGAAGGGAGCAGGCGTGCAATATGTCGAAAAATACAATACATGAAAAGATGACTGCCATTGAGCAGCTTGAAATGACTCTAACACTCTTTAATTCGAAAAGAGCCCTATCACAAAAGGACAAGGCTGTTGAACGGATAAGTGTGGGGTCGACTCTGCTTCTGATAGACAGGAATGGGTCAAGTTCTGGTTATTATAATAGAATCAAAGGATTCAGCGCGTCCGATCAGGTGCATCTTCCAGCGATCTTGGAACACTATGATGAGATTGGGGTAGAGCCATTTTTTGAGATGACGCCAAACAATATTACTGAACCCGTTTCAAGAGCTCTTAACAAGGAAGGCTTTATGTGCCTGGAACAGCTGGTCTACATGGAACTCGACCCCCTTGCAAGACTTCAGTCGGAATCTGATGTGCGTATTGTCAAAGTCGCAAAAGAGAATGCTGAAGCTTTCATAAGGCTGGTTGAAGCTTCGAATCCAGGGATGGAGCTGACGCAGGAGATTATTGACCGAAAGAAGGCGTATTTTTACAATCCGAAATTTCATAATTATATAGCCTATGTCGGTGAAGCTGTTGCTGGAATTGGGTCTTTGTTTATAGATGACACATCTGGATACATCGCCAATGACTATACATTTGAAGCCATGCGGGGCAAGGGCTGTCAGAAGGCACTGCTGGCACACCGTATTCATGCAGCGCTTGAAATGGGGATTGAAAGACTCTACACAGATGTTGAGTTTGGAAGTGTCAGTCATAACAACATGAAGAAGATGGGCTTCGATGAAGTATACACGAGCTCTTTTTGGGGAAAGTAAGCAGAATCAACGATGATGAAAAACTCGGCTGCAAGCAGGAAGGCATAATAGTTTTAGGAGCAGGTGCGCTGCGTGTGATTTTCTATAAAGGAGAAGGCGATGGACTACAGTATTGACCCTATGCAAAAGGAAGACTGGGAAGCGGTCGGAAGAATATATCTTGAAGGCATAAGGACGGGAAATGCAACCTTTCAGACTGAAATTCCAACCTGGCAAGCGTGGGATGAGGGACATTGTCAAACGTGCAGACTGGTTGTAAAATCAGATGGGAAAGTTGCTGGCTGGGCCGCACTGAGCAAGATTTCAAACCGAGCGGTTTACGCAGGTGTTGCAGAAGTGAGCATTTATATGGACCAGATGTACAAGGGGAGAGGTTTTGGACAAAAACTGCTGGGTGCAATGGTTGACCGCTCTGAAGAAAAGGGTTACTGGACTTTGCAGGCAGGGATATTTCCAGAGAACATCGCAAGTATTAGAATTCACGAGAAGTGTGGGTTCCAAGTTGTCGGCATTCGAAAAAAGCTTGGTAAAATGACGTGCGGAAAGTGGCGCGATGTGGCCTTCCTGGAACGCCGGAGCACAACCGTTGGAACCGATTCATCTGACTGATTTTAAGGCATTTTCTTTCACAGTAGGGGTGGACCGTCTCATCTGGAAAAGGAGAATCAAATGAAGCGAATTGGCATGTTGGGTGGTATGAGCTGGGAGTCATCCCTTGAATACTATAAGAATATCAATGAAGGTGTAAAGGCGCGGTTGGGTGGTTCGCATTCGGCAAACTGCCTCATGTACTCTTTTGACTTTGAAGAGATTGAGAAGCTCCAAAGTGCAGGCAAGTGGCGTGAGCTTACTGAAATAATGGTCTCTGAAGCGCAAAACCTTAAAAGAGCTGGTGCGGCGTTTATCGTGATTTGTACCAATACAATGCATCTTATGTCTGATGCAATCGAACAGGAGACAGGCTTGAAGGTTCTGCACATCGCAGAAGCGGCTGCAGAAGAAATCTTAAGACGAAAAGTCAATAAAGTGCTGCTTCTTGGAACGAAATATACCATGGAAGGTGACTTCTATAGAAATCGACTTGAAGACCGAGGCATTTGTGTTGAAATACCAGAGGCATCAGACCGTCAAGTCGTACATGATATTATTTTTAAGGAACTTGTCCGCGGTGAGATTAATGATGAAAGCAAACGGCAATATGTTGAAATCATTGAGAAATCTGTTCGTCGTGGTGTTCAAGGGGTCGTGCTCGGATGTACTGAAATCCCCCTTCTTATATCGAAATCAGATGTGTCATGTCAAGTTTTTGACACCACAGCAATTCATTCAGAAGCCGCAGTCGATTATGCCTTTAGTGAAGAAGGGCTATAGCCAGGGCACTGGATTACACATATCCAGATATGATTTAAGATTTAAATAGAAGGAAGCTGATGGAATGGACCTGAGAAAAGCAGAGCGCAAGGAGTCAGACCTATTGAACCGGATTGCCTTTGAATCGGAAGGTATCTGGGGTGAAGACGCAAATTATATGGAACGGTTCAGTAAGGAATACAAAGTAACTGAGAAGATGATTGAGACCGATTATGTCCGCATTATGGAGTCGGGTGAAGATATTATTGGTTTCTTTGTGGTACTAAAGGAAGAGCCCGTGCCTGAACTAGAGATGTTTTATATAGCCAAACCCTTTATTGGAAAAGGCTTTGGAACCATTCTTTGGACATTGATGATCGAGTTTTGTCGTCAAGTGGGGCTGAAGAAAATTGGATTGGTTGGGAGTCAGGACGTTGTGGACTTTTATAGGAAAATGGGGGCCCAGGAAGTCGAGAAAATCGAATCGATTTTGAAAGCGGGAAGAATCGTGACGAAGTTTGAGTACAGACTGCAATAGACCATAAAATACTTGAGTTTCTCAGTTAGACAGAAAAGAAAGGAAGCGCGAAATGGAAAGAGAATTTGACATACTCATGGGAATTGAAGAAGATGAATCAATGCCTGTCATGAAGCGAATCGCAGTGCGCGCAGTCATTGTTGAAAATGAGAAAATACTGATGCTTAAAAGCAATCGAGGCGACTACAAGCTGCCGGGAGGCGGTGTCGAAAAGAATGAAGACTTCAGCAGTGCCCTAGTTCGGGAAATCAAAGAGGAGACGGGCTATGCAAATGCATCTGTAAAACGTGAAATCGGTAGGGTGATAGAGCGCAGAGTTGACAGCTATGACGACAGCAAACTGTTTGAAATGCACTCCTACTATTACGTTTGCAATCTCAAAGAAGAAAAGTCAGACCAGGACCTTGATCCCTATGAAAAGGCCCTGGGATTTGAACCCGTCTGGTTGTCCATGGAAGAAGCCATCAGACTGAATAGCATGTATATGAAAAAGCATCCAGAATCCGTAGGGTGGGCAAAACGTGAAAATCTTGTCCTTAGAAGCCTGTTGGAGTCTGAAGGTCTGTAAGACTTGCTCAACATCTGAATCAGGCAAGTTGTAAAACAACTGTGAAAGTGTTAGAATAAAACCCTTGTATGGACTTGGAAATGATAATGAAGCCCATACGCTTTGTGTTCAAAGCACCAGTTTGAGTGGAGGGTTATGTGACAAATCGAAAGTTTATTTATAACGTGAATTACTCTGAATATGAGCAGACACTTTGTGCAATCGAAAAGAGGGCCTTGTTTAATTCAGATTTAAAAGAGAAAGTCTTTTTTTCGGATATTGAAGTGAATCCCTCTGCAAGCTCATACATAAAGAACAGACTTAGTATTCTTCATCATGCTTCAAAATATGAGGACCTACTGATGAAGATAAAGCAGGATGAGACATTCGAATCGGGTTTCAATATAAAATACATCAAGCTCGTCAGTGGCGATCCCTACGCACAAAAGAGAAATTCGCTGTGCAAGGAGATTATTGCCTTACGAAGTGAGACACCGGACTATGAGTCAAAAGGGCTTGTTTATGGCGTAACCCATTTTCAGGATCAGTGGTATTTCGGGGCGCTGACGAAAAACAGCAGGGCTTGGCGCGTTCACGACAATAGGCCATATACCTATTCGAATTCTTTGAAAATGAACATGGCAAAGGTTTTGATAAATCTCGCTGGAAAGGGTGATCTGTCAAAAACGATTGTCGACCCGTGTTGTGGTGCGGGGACAGTGCTGCTTGAGGGGTGCTTTGTCGGATATGCCATGACCGGAGCGGACATTAGCTGGAAGACCGCAAAAAATGCGCGTGAGAACTTGGCGCACTTTGGATATGATGCCCCGGTATATCACCAGGCCATTCAACATATTAGCGCTGAGTTTGATTGTTCGGTTGTCGATTTGCCTTATGGGCTCTACTCTCAGACCACTCCAGAGGAACAGCAGGATATTATCAGAAATGCAAAACGGATTTCCAGACGTGTGGTTGTGATTTCATCGCAAGATATCAATGCCATGCTGTGTGCGGAGAAGCTGAAGGTGGTTGACAGCTGCCAGTATATCAAGAGTATCAACAGAAGGTTCACCAGATACATCTATGTCTGTGAGCATGATGTATAGTTCCTGCTGGAAGCTTATGAATCTGAATAAAGGCACTGACCAAATTGTCCTATAGCCATTGTTCACTTATATTTAAGCCATATTTTAAGCCGCTTTGTAAAATCCAAAGCGGCTTTTTAGTTGTCTAGGAAATTTCATTTCCTAGACAATTAAAAAGTGGGGATTGACAAGGGGGTTCCCCTTGTCCGGTTTAAGGAGGGTGCTCAGCTGGCATTGCCAGCGTCGAAGGGAACCATAAGGTTCCCTAGCGAAGCGCTGAAATCGGCTTTTTAGGCTATTCTTTCTTGTTCTTTTTATGCTTGCCCTTTTTCTTATCCTTCTTATGCTTTTCTGCAATTTCAGAGGCGACATCAGGCACGTGCTTCATGGACTCGATGGGGGGTCTCACATAGCCTGTATTGACTTGTCTCTCTGGGAGCACAAGTTTTTTCTTTTTGACCTCATTGTAGGGAATCATGGAGAGCAAATGGCTGATGCAGTTAACGCGCGCATTTCTTTTGACATCGGACTCGATGACGTACCAGGGTGAACTTTCCGTGTCGGTATACTGGAACATGATATCCTTGGCTTTTGAGTAATCAACCCATTTGGAACGGGCTTCAAGGTCCATGTCGCTGAGTTTCCACCGCTTGGTCTTGTCGTTGATCCTTTGCTGGAATCGGCGTTCCTGTTCTTCGTCACTTACTGAGAACCAATACTTAATCAGAATGATGCCTGATCGAATGAGCATGTCTTCAAACTCGGGGACGGATTTTAGAAACTCCCAGTATTCTTCGTCACTGCAAAATCCCATGACCCGTTCAACGCCAGCTCGGTTGTACCAGCTTCTGTCAAAGAGCACCATTTCGCCTGCGCTTGGCAGGTGGGGGACATAGCGTTGAAAATACCACTGTGTACGTTCCTTTTCAGTTGGCTTTGCTAGGGCGACGACTCTGCATGATCTGGGATTGAGGCTTTCTGTAATCCGTTTGATGGCACCGCCTTTGCCGGCTGCGTCTCTACCTTCGAAAAGGACAACAACCTTTAAGCCTTCATGTACAATCCACTCCTGCAGTTTTACCAGTTCTATTTGGAGTTCGGCGAGTCTTTGCTCATATGTTTCCCTTGATAGTTTCATGGTGTACCCCTCCTGTGCTATTTTCTATATTCATACCCAATGTGAATTGATATTCTCAGTCTGGTTTGATACAGTCATATGGAGTTCATAAAAGAGGAGTGAAAAGAATGGAATGTATTTATTTGGCGGGTGGATGTCTATGGGGTGTGCAAGCCTTCTTGAGGACTCTTCCAGGCGTCGTGGAGACAGAAGCGGGGCGTGCCAATGGAAGCACTTGTGTACTTGAAGGGCCCTACGACGGCTATGCAGAGTGTGTTAAAACTATTTTTGACCCTAAGAGGGTTACCGTTGAAGATCTCATGGGCTACCTGTTTGAAATAATTGATCCTTACAGCATAAACCGTCAGGGTCAGGACGTGGGCAAAAAATACAGAACCGGTGTATACAGCGAAAGTCCGGAACATTTGGAGCGGGCGCGCACGTTCATAAACGAAAGAAGCGACAGGGACCGTATCGCTGTTGAGGTCCTGCCGCTTGATAATTATGTAAGAAGTGCAGATACGCATCAGGATCGTCTTGAAAGATGTCCCGGAGACTACTGCCATATTCCCGTTGAACTGCTGAGTAAGTATAAATGACATGAATCAGATTGAACAGGTCTTTCGCGCATAGGAAAGGGCATTCTGAACGCACAGGGATACCTTGGCGGGGGATTCAATACGTTCCCAGTTCATGAGGATATGCTCAGCCATAAGTATGGTCATGCACTGTGCGGTTGCGAGCTTATCGGGACAATCAATACGTTTCATGTCAAAGCAAAGGGACATGTCAAAAAGTCTGCATATGGATGTGCAGGCGGCCATGCCGAGACCTTCCTTGATGGCGTCTTTTAGGAAGCGGTCACGGATGTTCAGATATCCGTTCACATGACTGTTCCAGCTGCAGATGAACTGATTTGAAAAATGCTCCAGAATTTCCTCGGTCATTTGGATCAGATACTGCTGGTAATCGCTGCGTGCGCTGTTGTCTGAAGGGTCTCCGACCTGAAGGGATGCAATGTTGAGCAGAATGTTTCCTACGAGTCGGCCGATATCAAAGGAAATCGGTCCGTAGCCTGCGTACTCGGAGTCATAGATGCAGACCTCCGTATCTGAAATAAAGATGTTGGACGTATGGAGGTCCTTATGAATGAGGCATTCCTTTTTGTCGTTGAAGCGGGATCTGAGAATCTGAACTTCTTTGCGCACCTTGAAGTTCGTTGCAAATTTGTGCATGGCTTCCTTGGCGCCAGGATTAATAGGCAACTCTGTCGCGTCGTGGAGAATTCGATCAAAGATAATTGAATTCCAAAAGCTGTCTGTATCCATATGTGTCAGGTGGTCTTCCAGAACGAGCTTTTCTTTCCTGTCCAGGTAATAGCGTGATGTATAGAAGGATGCCCGTCCCAGAAGCTGTCCGATCTGCTTTGGGAAATTCGGGTATCTTTTTCGTTTGATGAGTTCGGACCGGAGCGTTTTCATATCTTTTAAATCTTCCATCAGAATGATGTAGTTTTCATCATCAAACTTATATATCCTTGGTGCGGCGCCGGGTTGTATATTGTTCCATATGTTGAGGGAGTAGACTTCCGTATAGATCCTATTCTGATCAAGGGGCATGTCGATCCCGTTTTCTTTGGCAGCACGTACATAGGGAAGCACATGCTTGAGTATTACCGAAGGGTTTCCGGCATCCGAGGTAATGCGCATTACGATATTTGCAAGGCTGTCAACACTCTGCTGGCTGCTGTTGAGGTAGTGCGCCAGCAGGGTGTTGTCTGCCTTATATTCGGGCATATGTGTCTTGAGATAGTCAATTGCTTCTTCAGGACTGAGTATGCATTCATTTCCCATTGTACTTCCTCCGTTTCATGATTTTCCAAAGAAAATTATAAAACAGATGGTTCTACAAGAGGTAACACTCAGTCGTGTTATATTGGTAAATCTTTGTCATCAGCGGCTTCGGCGTCAGACGCATACTTTTCAGAAAACCGTACTTTGATGTCAATAAACTCTTTCAGGTCGGTCAGGTACTGGAATAGGGCGGCTCGACTTTCAAACTCCATCCGTGAAGCTGGAAGCGGTGCACTCTGGAAGTTCCTGCGGATTTCCTGAAGACGTTTAATCAGAGCGAGACCGTTGTTTTCCGTATCGAACTCATAGGCAAGCCTGCCAGTAAAGTGGCTGAGGGTATAGGCCTCGTCTTGATTGATAAAGACCATATCAAGATGCTCGCGCATGTATTTAAGTCGATATACCTGGTCTTGACGCATTTTGAAATAATCAAGGAAATAGCGGTCATCGCTCAAATAGGAATTGTTCAGATAAAGATTGGCCTTTCTTTGAGCTTTCTTGATTTCATCAGAAAGTGCCTTTATCGAAGGTTCTTCATCGTGAATGGTACATAGGTTACGCATGTTCATGCTTGCAGTCCAGAGCAGGGCGCGGATCTTCTTGTCGATTTCCTCTTGGGCTTTCAAAAGATCCTTCTTATAGTTTGGCATATGAAGATTCATGAGCACCGAGACACCTGCGCCAATAATGACAAGGCTGATTTCATTGAGTAGAATAGCCGATGAAATTTGCTGATCGACCAGCAGGTGGGATGCGAGAACCGTGTTGACAATAATGCCTTCAGATGCATTCAATCTCAAGGTTATTGGGATGAACAGAAGCAGGAAAAGACCCAGGTGGAATATTGTGAAACCCAAAATTGAGAAGACGGTTGCAGCAAGAACCAGACCGATGGACGCGGAGTAGAATCTGCGCCACGCCGCGCGTGCGGATGCGACCTTGGATTCCTGCAGGTTCAGCATGGTGATGACACCGGCAGATACAATAAAGTCAAGATTCAGCACCGTTGCAATGATGATTGCAACCGTGAAGCCTATGCTCATTTTTATGGTTTTATATACAGTTTTGTTCATATTATCACCTCCGTGTTACATAAAGGGTAGCGGCTTACCTTAAAAGTGTCAAGATAATATACCAAATTAGTCCATGAAAGGGTTTTCTTTTTTTCATCTTTAAGCGTCAAAATAAATGATAGAATGATAATGCAGTGACTTGTAGTGGGAAAGGATGTTTTAAATGGGAAAGGTCAAGGTTGTAAAACCTTCAATCAAACCAAGTGTTGAATATAATCAGGTGTCTTTGCAGCGTGTTGACGATGAGGAAATCTATGAGAACTTTATGTGTCAGCATTTGAGTATCCCCAGGCAAAATGCGCGCCATGCGCGAATCAAGGGGGCCGTTTTCAGAGCCGTTACCTTTGAAAAGTGGGATGTAGAGGCAGTCGATTTCATAGATGTGTGCTTCGAGGAGTGCGATCTGTCTTCGTGCAGATTCATCGCTTCGCGATTCGAACGTGTAAGCTTCTCAAATTGCAGGCTTTCGGGGGCTGTCTTCAGTGATACCCAGTTCAAGGACTGCAAAATGGAAAACACCAAGGCGGAGTATGCAATATTTGGATTTACTGCAATGAAAAACTCAGTTTTCACGGGTGTGCAATTTGATAATGGGAACTTCCAAAATGCCAGCTTTAAGCAAGTTGAATTTTCAAACTGCTCCATGAGAGGGGCGCAGCTCTCCGGTGCAAAGCTTTCGGGCATGGATCTTAGAGGCGTCGATCTTGATGGTGCTGGCGTGCGTATTGAAGACCTTAAAAATGTAAAGGTTTCTTCAGTTCAGGCAGTTGGGTTATCAAGGCTCCTCGGTGTTATTGTAGAGGATTAAGGACAGGAGGCACAGATGAAGGTACTTGGGATTGTAGGAAGCAGAAGAAAAAGCGGCAATACATCCAGACTTGTAGAACGTGCCCTTGAAGCCTGTCTGCAAGGTGGGGCTGAAACGCAGTGCATCTACCTGTCTGACTATAAATACATAGGGTGCACGGGCTGTGAAGGCTGCAGGAAGACATATAAATGTGTCATTCAGGATGGAATGCAGGAAATCTATACAGCCCTTGAATCGGCAGATGCCATTGTACTGGGTTCTCCAACTTATTTTTACAATGTCACAGCCGATGTGAAAGCCTTTATAGAGCGGCTCTACTGTCAGGAAATTTTTCATGAGGCAGACCGGTCGGTTTGGACCAGTATGAACGAAGTTCTTGGTGGCAAGTATGCGGTGTCCATCGCAGTCTGTGAGCAGGAAGACGAACGGGACATGGGCGTTACATCAAAGGTGATGGATATGTCGCTTGCGGCACTTGGCTACCGGGTGGTGGACTCGGTCAAGGCACTCAGATTATATGAGAAGAATGATGTGCTGGAAAACGAGGTCTATCTGGACCAGGCGTACAAAGCGGGCTTGAAGCTTGCGCGAAGTCTTGAACTGCGTTCGAGCGTCCTTGGTGTATTGAAGGGATGACCGAAGAAGTGTCTTATGATTATTGAAAATTAAAAGAAGTGATCGTCCGGTTCTGGACGATCACTTCTTTTTTTTATGAGCAGGCGCGCTTGCCTGTCTCAGTAGGTTTAATGTATGCTACTCAATAATGCCAGCTTCCTTAAGGAAGTCTTCTGCAACTTTGCGCTCTGGAAGACCTTCTTCGTCAACCAGGTAGTTCATTTGCTGCATTGCGTCTTCTGTAATTGTACCTTCAAGAAGTCTGAGTGCCTCAACGGCTTCAGGGTACTTTTCAAATGCTTCGTCATTGAGAATGCTCATAACATAGTATGGCGGGAAGAACTGCTTGTCATCTTCAAGGATGACTAGATCGTATTCCTTGATCTTACCATCTGTCGAAAAGGCGTCAATCAGGTCGACTTCACCGCTTTCGATTGCCGTGTAACGGATGCCTGGATCAAGTCCAACCTCTTCTTTGAACTCAATGCCGTAAAGGTCTTTAACACCTGGCATGCCATCGGGTCTTTCAAGGAATTCCATAGTCGCACCCAGGGTCAGGTCTGGACCCGCTTCTTTCAAATCAGACATGGTCTTCAGATTGTACTGGCTGGCAATGTCCTTGTCGACACTGAGTGTGTATGTGTTGTTGAATCCAAGCGGTTCAAGCAGGTGAAGCGGGTAGTCTGCCTCAATTTTTTCTGTTACGATTTCCTGAACCTTGTCCGGGTCAGTTTCGCCGCTCATACCAAGCATGGCTGTATAAAGCGTTCCAGTATAGTCGCCGTAGATGTCAATTTCATTGTTGGTAATGGCTTCAAACAGGAGCTGAGTACCTCCAAATTCCTTAACATCGGTTTTGTAGTCTGTCTTTGCTTCAATGACTGCTGCAAACATTTGGCCCAGAATACGCTGCTCTGTAAAGTTCTTATGACCAATTCGCAGTGTCACCTCATCATCGCTTGACGTGGCGCATGCTGTGAGCATGACCAGTGAAAGCACCATTGTAAGTGTTAAGAACCATTTGATAAATCTTTTCATAATTTGTCCCCTTTCATTCATGTCTATTTCTTACCTCGTCATGAGGATTTATTGTAATCCGCGTGGTACGAGCTTTTGCTCAACGCGCCCAAGCAGGGCATCAACAGATAAGGCAAGCAGGGCAGTTGGAATGGCACCTGCAAGAATCATGTTGGAGTTGTTAAGCGAAATGCCTTTGAATATCATATCGCCAAGGCCGCCTGCGCCAATCAGGGCTGCAAGTGTGGCAGTACCGATATTGATAACGGTAGAAATACGAATGCCGCCCATAATGACGGGAAGCGAGAGTGGTACTTCCACCATTCTCAGTATTTGAAAGTCCGTCATGCCCATACCTTTTCCAGCATCTATGACTGCAGGATCTACGCCAGTTATGCCCAAGTAGGTGTTCTTGATAATTGGGAGCAGGGCATAGAGGAAGAGTACGAAAACGCTGGGCTTGTATCCGATGCCGAGGATTGGAATAATGAGTCCAAACAGGGCAAGGGAAGGCAGAGTCTGAAAGACGTTTGCAAATCCTAAAATCAGGTTGGCAATGTTCTTCTTACGTGTAATGAAAATGCCGATTGGCACGCCAATGAGCACTGCAAAGCTGATGGACATGGCTGTGATTTGTAAATGCTCAAGTCCGAGTTTTCCAATATCGCCAATGCGGTAAGATAGAAATTCTAGAAATTCTCCCATATTAGACCTCCTCTGCTGATGGTACGGTTTCTTCGTATTCTACGTCCGGCATGACATCCGTAATGACATTGAGAATACTGCTTCGATTAATGTAGCCAACAACACAGTGGTCCCGGTTTAGGACGGGGACACGTTTGAATTTTTGTGCCTGCATAATGGAAAGAACCTCCATCATATTTGTATGCTCATAGACAAATGGTGCGTCTGTCGCCATAATGTCGGCCATTTTTTCATCGTGGGCGCCGCGCCGCTTAAGCTGCTGCATGGAGACTTCGCCGAGGAATTTTCTTGGCGGTGTGGATTCTGTGTCAACAATATAGCCGACATAAGTATCCTTGCTCTTCATCATCTCGATTGCCTGTGCCGGCGACCGTTTCTTACTGATAAGGGCCATGTTTTTTCGCATGATATCTTTGGCGTATAGGAACTCCGGTGACTGCCATAGTCTGTCGTTGCCGACAAACTCCCGAACGTAATCGTTGACTGGGTGCTTTAGAATTTCTTCTGGTGTATCGTATTGAATGATTTCACCATCTTTAAGCACGGCAATTCGGTCTGCAATTTTTAAAGCCTCATCCATATCGTGGGTAACAAAGACGATTGTCTTGTGAAGTTCATCCTGCAGTTTCAGGACTTCCTGCTGAAGCTGGTCGCGCGTAATAGGGTCGAGTGCGCTGAAGGGTTCATCCATTAGAATGATGTCAGGATTGACTGCGAGGGCACGGGCAACACCAATACGCTGCTGTTGGCCACCACTCAATTCAGAAGGGTAACGATTGTAGTATTCCTTAGGGGCTAGATCTACGAGCTCGAGGAGTTCCTTGGCGCGTTTCTTTCGATCGGCTGGGGTCCAGCCTTCAAGCTGGGGTACAAGCTCGATATTTTGTCCAACGGTCATGTGCGGCATAAGGCCGATTTTCTGAATGACATAACCGATTTTACGTCTAAGTTTGATGGGGTCCTGATTCTTGATGCTTTCGCCTTCAATCAGGATGTCGCCGTCGGATATCTTAATGAGTCTGTTGATCATCCGAAGGGTGGTACTCTTGCCGCTGCCGCTCTTGCCGATGAGTACGACCAGCTCGCCTTTTTCAATGTGCATGTTGAGTCCATCGACGACGTTGATTTTACCATCATATGATTTTGTAAGATTTACAAGTTCTATCAATATATCACCTCTCATATAGCTTTCATTTACATAAAGAAAGTGCCTATAAAAAAAGCACTCTAACTCCATAATATATAGAGTTAGAGTGCTTACACTTCGCTTTAACACATAAGATTATATGTGGTTAAACTCGCATTATACCACCATTGGTAGTATAGTTTGAACCTTAAGATCCAAATCAAGCCCCAGTTCTATGAATGTTTTTCGAATGCCGTTTCACCACTTTTCCGGTAATCTTAAAGAAATCTGCCAAACCACAGCATATCTGTTCTCGAGAACCCGGTTACTCACAGCAACTACTTCACTTATTCATTGAGTATTCAGTTGTTTTAGGAATTTTGCAACTCTACTATTATCATACATGATTGACCAAACCATGTCAAATCAAGGGGTTCAGAGATTAGGGAGGAAATGGTTTTCCGAAAAGGCTGACTTTTGGTCCTCAGAATATGTATAAACTGGGTTTTGGGCATTTTGAAAACAGATTCGTTTTTTTATATTTTCATTGCGAAAAATTACAAGCGGAGTCAATGAATATGTCTGCTTTGAGACCCCTTAATCTTTAGTTTGATATCTGATTAAAACGGAAAAGTTTGGGAATAAATAAAATGTACTTGCAAATGGTTTGCATTTGCAGCATAATTAAAGAAAAGCTAATTGAGGAGGATTCTCATTTATGAAAAGATATACTTACCGTTTTCTATTACTCTCACTAAGTCTGATGATAGCACTGGCTACAGGCTGCTCAGCAGATCAAAGCGCAGAAATAGCATCTGCAAGTGACAAGGTGCAAATCGTGACAACCCTGTTTCCACAATATGATTTTGTCAAACAGATTGCAGGCGATACTGTCGAAGTGACGCTTTTGCTCCCGCCGGGGGTTGAAGCACATGCATATGAACCGACACCGCATGATATTGTAAAAATTCAAAACTCTGATGTCTTCATATACACTGGAGAAGAAATGGAGCCTTGGGCACACAAGGTTATTGAAACAGTGGGTGAGGATCATATAGTCGTTATTGAAGCTGGGCAGGGTCTGTTCGACCTCGCGGCAGAAGAACACGACCATGAAGCAGAAGACCATGATCACGATAGTGAAGAGCATGATGTTGAAGCTGAAGACCACGACCATGAAGCAGAAGAGCATGATCAGGATGGCGAAGACCACGACCATGATCACAGTGGTGCTGACCCCCATATCTGGCTCGATCCGGTTAAGGCACAGGCAATGCTGCAAAACATTGAAGCGGGTCTTGTAAAGGTGATGCCTGAGAATGCGGCCCTATACAGTGAAAACAGCAAGGCCTATCAAAATGAAATCGAAATGCTGAATACGGCTTTTAAAGAAGTATTTTCAAAAACTGAAAGTAAAACCATTGTTTCTGGCGGACACTTTGCTTTTGGTCATTTTATCAAACGCTACGGACTGGAATACAAGTCCCCTTATGTTGGATTCGCGCCAGATGCAGAGCCGACACCAAAGCGTATTGCAGAGCTGATTGATTTTATCAATGAATCGCATGTCCGAGCAATATTCTATGAAGAATTGGTTGATCCAAGGGTTGCCACAGTTATTGCCGATGAGACAGATGCACAGATGCTGATGCTCCACGCGGCGCATAATGTTTCAAAGGAAGAGTTGGAGTCCGGCATTTCATATGTTGAAATTATGAAGCAGAATCTGGAGAATTTGAAAATAGGCCTGGGTTATAAAGAGGGTGAGTAAATGCATGGTACAGACCGGGAAATATTAAAGGCGCACAAGATAAAGTATTCCAAGCAGCGCTGTGTCATATTACATGCTTTGATGGAGTCTGAACTGCCGCAGACTGCAGACCAGATTTATGCCTACAGCAGGTCGCGACTGGAAAACATGAGCTTTTCTACCGTCTATAGAATTCTCAATGCATTTGTAAGTGCAGGACTTGCATCTAAAACCAATCTGGAGCTTGAAAGCAAGGCGCTCTTTGAACTCGACAGACACGAGCACAAGCATCATCTCCTGTGCATTGGCTGCAACCAGATCATACAGATTTCCAGCTGTCCAGTTGCTGAATACGAAAAGGAAATTCAAAGGCAGTTTGGCTACAGTGTGCTGTCACACAAGCTGGAGATCTATGGATACTGCCCGCAGTGCCAAAAGAAAATGGCAGGGAGCATCCATGAAAAGGAGGGTCATCATCATGAGTAATGTACTAGAGGTTGAAAATTTGAACGTTGCCTACG
This sequence comes from uncultured Acidaminobacter sp., assembly GCA_963678925.1. Classification (GTDB taxonomy): domain Bacteria; phylum Bacillota; class Clostridia; order Peptostreptococcales; family Acidaminobacteraceae. The sequence continues at coordinate 3,285,884 of OY787533.1, forward strand.
GCAGGCAGCGGGTTCTTGAAGACATATCCTTCAAAGTTCACAAGGGAGACTATGTAGGCGTGGTTGGTCCCAACGGCTCCGGAAAAACAACACTCATGAAAGCCATACTGGGTCTTGTTGAGGCGGAATCGGGGCGTGTTCACTTTGGAAACGGCATCGAAATTGCGAGAAGCAAAATAGGATACCTGCCCCAGATTGCCATAACAACAGACAGTCTCTTTCCTGCAAAGGTAGGGGAAATTATCGAAATGGGACTGCTTGTTCAGAAGAAGTTTCCCAAAATTCTCTCATCTGATGAAAAAAAGAAAGTGGACAAAATCTTAAATGAACTCGGCATTTATGAGCTTAAAGATAAAAAAATCGGACAGCTTTCAGGTGGTCAGCAGCAGCGTGTACTCCTGGCGCGTGCCATGGTCGGAGAACCGGAGATCCTCATACTGGATGAACCGACGAGTGCCCTTGACCCCAAAATCAGAAATGAGTTTTATGAGCTGATCAAAGTGCTCAATGAGAAGAGACAGGTTACAATTCTGCTCGTTTCACATGATATTGGTTCTGTTGGAAAGTATACGAGTAAAATGCTCTATCTGGACCACAAGCTGGTCTTTTATGGGGATTACAAGGCATTTTGCCATTCGCCGGACATGACCAGTTACTTTGGTTATGAAACGCAGCATAAAATGTGCTGGCAGCATGGCGCCAGAACAAATAAACCTCTGCAGGTCGTGGACAGTTCTCAGGTGGCAGGAGGTATAAAATGATATTCGAAGCCATTCAGTATGCCTTTATTCAAAAGGCCATCATCGCAGGAAGCCTTATAGCCTTGTCCTGTGCATTTTTAGGTGTTTTCCTTGTTTTGAGAAAATTTTCAATGATTGGTGACGGGCTTGCACATGTGAGCTTTGCCACAGTGGCACTTGCACTCCTGCTGTCCGTATCGCCTCTTCTTTTGTCCATACCCCTTGTAATCATGAGCTCCTTTGTCATACTCAAGCTCAACGAAAAGGCAAATCTCCATGGTGATGCAGCCATTGGCCTGGTTTCGTCGTTTTCAGTGGCCCTAGGCATCGTGATTGCATCTATGGCAAAGGGATTCAATGTCGACCTGTTCAGCTACCTGTTCGGAAGCATTCTTGTCATCAGCGATCTCGACGTTTATCTCAGCATTGGACTTTCCCTGGTTGTCATAGGAGGCGTTGTCCTTTACTATCATGATTTGTTTGCAATTACCTACGATGAAAACTTTGCAAAGGTAAGCGGTATAGAAGTGGAAAAGCTGAACTATATGATTGCGGTCATGACTTCAATCACCATTGTTCTAGGTATACGCGTTGTGGGAACAATGCTGGTTTCAAGCCTTATTGTATTCCCGGCGGTTACGGCACTTCAAATATCTAAGAGCTTTAAAGGGGCCATGACAATTGCGGCGCTCACAGCTGTTATCTGTGTAATTCTTGGTGTGTTTACGTCCTTCCAGTTCAATCTGCCGACAGGCGGTACAATCGTCATATTCAACGCAATTTGCTTCATGGGTGCATTTGGTTACAAGCTGGCAGTTAGAAACTGATAGCCTGAGAAATGCGGTTTTATCGTATGGCATTGCGGGGTAATAATAAGTACAGCAGTCATTAAACTAATGAAGTGGGGTTCGCGATATGACGAATGGGCAGCTTAGTACTTACACGATTACACTCCTGATTATATTTACGCTTATATTTCATGTGTCCAGAAAAGAGAATCGGTACCGAGGCTCCTATGAGTATTTTCGGGCGATTCTTATTGCGACAGGCGTCCTCACAACACTGGAAATGACCAGTTGGATGCTTGATGGCGGCGTGACGGAGTTCGCACGCGTATTTAATGTAGCCTCCAATTATCTGGTTCTATACGCCAGTGCGCTGCCAGTCACGTTCTGGTTCATGTATTTTGACTACAGAAGTTATTTTGAAGATGAAAAGTTAAGATTGCGCAGATTCTACTATCTGGTCATGAATCTGATCATCGCGATTGCGGTAACCTTGAATTTTAAAATTCAATATCTGTTTGAGATATCCGCTGAAAACCATTACGTCGGACATTATGGTGCTTCCATACTGGGCGGCATTCAAATTCTCTTCATTCTGACATACATAGTGGACAGTCTTAAAAACCGTAAGATCATTCATCCAAAAGTTATGCGCAATATAGCTCTGCTTGCCATACTACCTGTAATTGGTATTGCACTTCAAACTGTTTTTTATGGGGGTGTGTTCATATGGCCAATGATGTCCTATGTCTGTCTATATACCTTCCTGCTCATAGAGCGTGAAGAAATGACAAAGGACCCTTTGACAGGCCTTGCCCTGCGCAGCCAGATGGAGACGCGAATCAACAACAGAATCCGAAAGAACAGGCCTTTTTCACTCATCATGCTGGATCTTGACGGGTTCAAATCAATTAATGATTCCTATGGGCATGTGACTGGAGACCGTATTTTGGTGGACTTTTCCGCCATTCTGACCCATGCCATTCGAAAAATTGACACAGCCTACAGATACGCAGGTGATGAGTTTATTTTGCTCATAGAAACAGATGAAACAGGTGTGGCTCAGCGTGTGGTAGATCGAATTCTTGAGGAAATCACCAAGTACAACAGTCTATCGAGTATGACACTGCCTCTTGGAACAAGCTTTGGCGTTCTGGAGCTAATTGACACGCAGGGGCTGGATATAAATCAGATATTGGGGCGTGTGGATGAACTCATGTACTCCAACAAGCGTGGAAAGAAAGGCTGAGCGGATGAACCGTTTAGTGACCTATAAGATATGATTGACTGAATGCACTTAGGAGGCCGTTATGAAATTTATATCACCAGTTCAAGAGATCATAAGAGCAAGAAAATCCGTCAGGAGCTATACCGATGATCCAATCGGACTGCACGAAAAGGATATTCTGGAGCAGCTGATGACTGCACTGAAAACAGACCGGTTCAGATTTGTCATGATTGATTTCGCTTTTGAAGAGAATACGAAAGTTGGAACATACGGCATGGTTCGAGGGGCAAGTGCCTATTTGGTCGGAATTATGAAAAGAACCTGTGCAATCGACCCCTATGTTTCCTTTGATTTTGGCTACAACTTTGAAAAGATAATCCTTAAGGCCACTGACCTTGGGCTCTCGACCTGCTGGCTGGCAGGAACCTTTAATGCAAAGGATGTGGAAAAGCTGGTTTCTCTGGGGGCAGATGAGCAGATTGTCATTGTATCCCCAATAGGACATTCTGCAGAAGCGGGACTGCGTGAGAAGCTGACGCGGTTCTTATCTAAGGCGGATAATCGCAAGCCTTGGAAAGAACTCTTCTTTATTGATGATCTGGCTACACCGCTGGTGGCGTCTGAGGCTGGCTCCTATGCAGATGTTCTCGAAATGGTCCGACTGGCCCCTTCGGCACGTAACGTTCAGCCCTGGCGGATTGTCAGGAAAAATGACAGATTCGATTTTTATGCATTTAAGGCCATGAGTAAAAAGTCGACTGTACCCAGACTCAATCTGACTTATAACGACATGGGCATTGCCAAAGCCCACTTCGAGCTTGCTGCAACGGAGCTCGGACTTAAGGGGCATTGGAACTTTGAGAGTGAGCAAATGGAAGTGATGGATGATTTGAAGCCCATCGGGTCATGGGTCTGTGAATTGGATGAATAAAATATGGATCATAAAACAAACAGGTCAGGCGCTGGGCGCCTGACCTGTTTATATGTCCTTAAGCAGTGTTTTGATCATATCCAGTTTAGAGTGAATATCTTGTGATGTCGAAGATGTATCACTCCCAGTAAGATATTTTTCAATCGCTGAAAGCTCATTTACAATAAACCCTGCACTTGAGATTTCAGGCGATTTATTCAGAATATCCACAGCTTGCTTTGTCCAAACAAGGCACATGGAAATCTGGCTATGTACTGTGAAGTTTGTTTCGATGAATTCCATACAGAAATTCAAGGTATCTTTAGAAGACTGATCCATAAAATTCCCTCCATTTGTTTATTACATTATATCCATTTATAGCAAGGAACACTCAATTATAGCATTTAAAGTTGAGGGAGTACAAAGAAATGATAAAGCATACCAAAATAGGGTATATATAAACAGGTGATGTTTATGAAAAAAATTCTTGCATGGGCGCTTGTGATGCTCCTTGTTGCACTTGGAGCAGCAAGCCTGATTCGCACTGAGAACAATCCGGCGCAGGTGGCTGCAGAGGACACAAGCAGTTTGGTTATTGGCGAAGGTGAGGTGTGTGCACCCTATGTGCCTCAGGGAACTGTTGAATACGACGCAAGCTGGACTGGGGTCTATCCTGAGATTGAAGCATATGATAAGCTCTATTCAACTGCGACCTTTGCCCTTGGCTGATTTTGGGGTCCAGCTGCAAGGTATGCAGTTATTGACGGCGTTCTTAGAACACGTGTAGGCTATGCTGGCGGTGGTGATATGGCACCAAACTATAAGGATACGGGTCTGCATAGCGAGGTTGTTGAAATAGACTATGATTCAGAGATTATATCCTACGAAGTCTTGATTGATATCTTCTTCGCCGCCCATAATGAAACACTTAGACCTTACGATCAGCGGGTAAAAAGCATCATATTCTACAGGTCGGAGGCAGAAAGGATTTTGGCGCAGGGCAAGCTGGAAGAAATCAGAGAAATGACAGATGTCAAGGAAACAGTCTATACGGAAGTAAAGCCTCTTGAAGTCTTCTATTTGGCTGAGCCGGAGCATCAGAACCGTTCTTTGAAGCTTGAGACATCCCTTTATGGGGAGCTGGAAGAAATCTTTAAAACAGATGCGCAGATGATGCGCTCGATTCTGGCTTCAAAACTGAATGGTTATATTTATGGCTATGGCACGATGGAAGGTGCGCGGGCTGTTCTGGAACAATCGGGACTCTCAGAAGCTTCGAGAAACCGTGTCATTGAAGTCATCGAAAACAGACCATACATTCTTGAATAAATACCTAAAGGCACAGGCCGCATCGAGTAGATTCGATGCGGCCTGTGCCTTTTATACTTCTATTTACATAGCCCGTGAATAGTATTCAACGACAAGGTGGTCGTTGATCTCTACCGGAATTTCTGACCGTTCTGGATATCTGAGAAGCGTGCCTGTGAAACGCTCCAGGTTCTTTTCCAAATAGGGATAGAGGCTCCGTGGCGTGGTAGTAAAGGCCGTGGAAAAATGGGCGTTGTTCCTTGATTTTTCGCGAAGTGAAAGCACATCTCCAGCGGAAACCGCATAGGAAGGAATATCTACCTTCTGGTCATTTACTCGAATATGCCCGTGAACAACCATTTGGCGTGCCTGCCTAATGGAGCTGGCAAAACCAAGTCGGTAAACCAGGTTGTCAAGGCGTGTTTCCAAGCTTATGACGAGTGCTGCACCAGTGGTTTCATCGCTTTTGACAGCGCGTGAAACATAGCGTCTGAACTGCTTCTCCATAACTTCGTAGTAGGCTCTAAGTCTTTGTTTCTCCAGAAGCTGAGTGCCGTATGACGACAGCTTCCCTGCGTCTCGTGCCTGGCCATTGCCGGCACGGATCATTGCTTTTGGGTGTCCGCAAACATTCAAATTCAATCTTCTGCATTGTTTGAAACGCGGACCTCTCATTCTTGCCATAATTTTCATCTCCATAACATAAATTTTCTGCCGCGATAATTTATGCCCTACAACGAGGGTATTGTATCATGGATGCTTCAGAATGTAAATGATAATAATTATCAATCGCTAAAAACCCACTACATCAGACTTTATTCAGGTTGAACACCGGGTGGATAGGGGCGCCATACAGGTACGTTGAAAAATTCGACAACAATGTTAAGGATTCTTCAAAAAGTTGAATTGTCAGACGAATGAAATTTGAAAAAGAGTTTTGGTTATTGTGAATAAAATGACGCATGTATCAATTTGGAAATAATGCGTAAAAAACCTGTCAAATAGGTTCTTTATGACTAAAATGAAATACATTTATGAACAGGTGGCTCCAATGCCCGCAGAGAGAAAAAGTCAAGAAACTAAATGTTGAAACAAACTGAATTGACCCATAATACAGAAAATTCGATATAAGGCAAAAATCATTGAAATGGCTTTCCTTGGGCGTATAATTGCTTCTGTGAGGCGCATTGTGTGCCGAAATAATAAAAATTTTCTTAGGAGGTTTCGTATATGTCTGCGAAGTCAAATAATGGGGGTCAGCTTACGCTGGTCTCACTTGTACTTATGATTTTTACTTCAGTATTCGGTTTTGCGAATATGCCACGTTCGTTTTACCTGATGGGTTATGGTGCAATTCCATGGTATGTGCTTTCTGCAATTACTTTCTTTGTCCCATTCGCATTTATGATGGCAGAATATGGCGCTGCATTTAAAAATGAAAAGGGTGGCATCTATTCATGGATGAATAGGTCTGTCGGTCCTAAATATGCATTTATCGGCACATTTATGTGGTATGCATCCTACATCATTTGGATGGTAAATGTGGGTTCGGCTATTTGGGTTGTACTTTCTACAGCACTTTTTGGCAGGGATTTTACAGGTACCTGGTCAATCCTTGGTCTAAATTCGACGCAAACCCTGGGTGTACTTGGCATCCTTTGGATCATATTCGTTACTTTTGTTTCGACAAAGGGTCTGGACAAGATCAAAAAGATTACTTCAGTTGGGGGCACGGCAGTTGCATTGCTTAATGTGGTTCTCATTGTCGGAGGCATAATTGTTTTCGCATCAAATGGATTTGAACTGGCTCAGCCAATCAACAGTGTTTCTGACTTTGTGATTTCACCAAATCCGTCATACCTGAGTCCAATTTCAATGCTGGGATTCCTGGTCTTTGCAATATTTGCCTATGGCGGTATTGAGGTTACGGGCGGTCTGGTAGACCAGACTAAAGACGCACACATCACATTCCCTAAAGGGGTAACAATCGCTGCAATCGTCATTTCAATCGGATATGCAATCGGTATCTTCACTGTAGGGATATTTACAAACTGGGGACAGGCTCTTGCTGGAGATGGGATCCATATGGGCAATGTCGCTTATGTGATTATGAATAACCTTGGTTATGAACTGGGACATTCCTTTGGATTATCAGAGGCTGTGGCAGTTTCACTTGGAAACTGGGTTGCACGTTATGTTGGCGTATCCATGCTGCTTGCACTGACAGGCGCATTCTTTACACTGACATACTCACCGCTGAAGCAAATGATTGAAGGAACGCCGAAAGAGCTTTGGCCGGAATTTATTTCTAAAACAAAGGACGGCATCCCTCAAAACGCCATGTGGGTACAGGGCGGCATGGTTTGTATCATGATTGCCATGGTATCTTTCGGTGGAGATGCGGCAGCAGATTTCTTTGCTAAGCTGGTCCTTATGACGAACGTAGCCATGACACTGCCATACATGTTTATTTCAGGCGCTTTCATCGGATTCAAAAAGAAGTCTGAAATTGAAAAACCATTTGTTGTCTACAAGAATGTCAGATTTGCAGTGGTTTCTACTGTGATCGTTACTGTGACAGTCGGCTTTGCCAACCTGTTTACCATCATTGAACCGGCAATGCACGGTGATATGGAATCAACGCTGTACAGTATTGCAGGACCAATGTTCTTTACTGCGGTAGCCAGCATTCTATATGGCAACTATGAGAAGAAACTCAAGCGTGCAGGCGAAGAAAAGAGAAAGCTTCAAAACGCATAAGCTATGCAACTTTTAATTTAAATATTGCAAATGAAAAGCACCTATCGGTCGGATAGGTGCTTTTTCTTCGTGCGCATTTCATTTTTTAGTTATTCTAGACGAGTATTCCTGCAATTGTAGCTGTCATAAAAGCAGCAAGACAGCCACCGATCATGGACCGCATGCCTAATTTCGCGATTTCATGACGCTTGTTTGGGGCAAGTGAACCAATGCCGCCAACTTGAATTCCTATTGAACTGAAATTTGCAAAACCGCATAGAGCGTACGTCAGAATGACGACAGTTCTATCGGAAATGGCACCGGACTTGATAACATCACCAAGACTTGCGTATGCGATGAATTCATTAATGACAACCTTCTGTCCAAGAATATCCGCTGCAATGCTCAAATCTGCGGTCGGGACCCCCATAATCCAAGCAAGTGGCGTAAATATCAGACTTAGAATTGTATTAAGTGAAAACTCCGGATGATTGAAGAGACCGCCTGCCCAGCCGAAAATGGCGTTTATCAGCGCAATCAGCGCAATAAATGCGATAAGCATGGCGCCGACGTTCATGGCCATGGCAAGGCCTTCTCCAGCACCGCGGCTGGCTGCGTCAATCATATTTGCGTCGATGTTTTCCATTTCCATTTCGACTTTGCCTTTTGTGACAGGCTGTTCAGTTTCCGGCAGCATGATCTTTGCAATAATGAGACTTGCCGGCGCTGACATGATTGAAGCGGCAATAAGGTGCGCAGGGTCTGCGCCCATAAGGACATAACCGGCCATAACACCGCCGGATACCGTTGCCATTCCACCTGTCATAACAGTTAGAAGTTCAAAACGGGTCATCTTTGAAATGTAAGGTTTGATTACCAGAGGTGCCTCGGTTTGACCAACAAATATGTTCGCTGCTGCAGAGAGGGACTCTGCACCACTTGTACCCAGCAGTTTCGTCATGACAACTGCCAGCGCCTTGATGATGATTTCCATAACACCAGTGTAATAGAGTACAGCCATCAGAGACGAGAAGAATATAATTGTTGGTAAAACATTCAAGGCGAAAATGAAGCCAATGCTGTCATTTCCAACCAAGCCGCCAAACAGGAACTTTGTACCCTCTGTTGCATATCCAAGAAGTTGTGTAACACCTTGACTGAGTTTTTCAAATCCTCTTTGACCGGGTTCCCATTTCAAAAATAGAAAACCAAATACAATCTGAACGATTACCCCTGTAATGACCAGCTTCATATCCACGTTCTTTCTATCTTCCGATAGGAGATAGGCTATGAAAATCATTACAAAGATACCAAAAAAGCTTATAAGTTTTTCCACGTCAAATTCCCTTTCCTAATCATAGTATGAATATCGCGTGTTTTATTCTTGCGGATTGGACGGACGGATGCAGAATGAAGCACTGATATTCCCATTATGAAATGATAATGAATTTGCGCACTTCAAATACACTATCAGAAAATGCACGGTTAGAAAAGGGATATGTAAAAATTTTAATTAAGTTTAGCGGTTTTTTATAGGAGAATGATGTCACATCACGTGGATTGGGTAAAGTTTTCTGGTATAATACTTTTGACTATTTTAGCTTTAGGAGAATGATTATGAAATATGCTATATTGAGGTATCCTCATCAAAACAGCCGCTACTATGCATCGACACAGAAGCTGCTTGAAAATGAACTTACAATCCTATGCAGTGCCTTGCAAATGAATGTTTCGAGCCTGCAGTATGAAACCATGGGCGGACTTGAGCTCTTAACCTTTGAAACAGCGTCACTTGAAGGCGTCAAGCTTGAAGCTGTTCAAAGGATTTCGTCACTCTTTGCACTCTTCCGTGTTGAAGCCGGTGGCCTCGTGCCCATGAATGAAGGCAAGACGACCTACTTCCCAAGAGACATGTCAAGCATTTTGAAATACGCTGGAAAAACCAATGAGGATTTTACAGCCATGATGATCAATGTGGGGGTGTTCGCAAGTGCTTTTGCTGACCAGTTTAGGGAAGCGCTGAATATTTTCGATCCTATGTGCGGCAGAGGAACAACCCTTTATGAAGGTCTGATTATGGGGTACAACGTCAGTGGTGTGGAAATCAAGAAAACTGAATGTCAGGAAATCGACAAGTATATGAAGCGGTATTTGAAGTATCATAAATTCAAGCACGACGCTTCCCATCAGACCATTCATACAAAAGATGGAAAAGGGATCAAATATACAATCGAAACTGCGGATACAACAGACCATTTCAAGGAAAAGGACCGAAGAAGCATTCAGTTTGCCAATGGCAATACCCTGCATGCCAATGATTTTTATAAAAAGCAGACATTCCACGTTATTGTCACCGATGTCCCATACGGCGTTCAGCACAGCGGCACATCTAAGTCTAAGCCGGTGGACATGCTGAAACTGCTCTCTGAGGCGGCGAATGCCTGGCATAAGGTCCTGAAAAAGGGGGGCACAGTGGTGATTTCATTCAACGCCTACACCCTGGACAAGAAGGCTCTTGGAGCTGCATTTGAGTCAGCTGGATATGAAGTCTTAAACGAAGGGGTTTACGCTGAATTCGAACACTGGGTTGAGCAGGCAGTGAGCAGAGACATACTTGTTGCCAGAAAGAAATAAGGGGATAGTATGAGCAGTGAAAACGACATATACAATTATAAATTGCTCGTTCATCAGTTGATTGATGAAGGAAGCTATATCAAGGCCGCATCTGTATATGACCGGCTCTATAAGAAGCAGAAGGACAACGTTGACCTTCTTTATGACATAGCCATGTTCTATCATGATTTTATCAATGCGAGACAGGCACTTGCGTATTACGATGAAATCATTGAAATTGAAGAGAGTGAAGCTGGCGCCTATTATGGCAAGGCGATCATCTATGAAGAGCTGGACGATCTCGACGCTGCTGTTACGTGCTATAAAAAGGCGATTGGGTGGGACCCGGGCTATTATCTGGCACACCTTTATCTTGCCGATATTTATGACGGCATGCATAAGGACGCCTTAGCGGAAGAGCATTTGAAAAAGGCAATCAAATATGGGCCAGATGAAGTGATGTGCTGTAATCATTATTGTTCGTTTTTAGAGACCAGGAGCCGTAATCAGGAAGCCATGGATTACGCTGAAAAGGCTCTTGAAATTGAACCGGACCATTATTTGTCGCTCTTTAATAAGGGGGTACTCCTAGGAAAAGATGGAGATCTTGAAGGTGCAATTGCCTATTATGAGAAATCCATCATCAGCAGGCAGACTTATGCCTATGCCTATCTTAATCTGGCAGTTATCTACAAACAGCAGAAGAGGTTCGAAAAAGCCTATGAAGTTCTTACAAGTGCCATTCTGCACAATGATGATGTCAGTGTGCTCTATTACAACCGGGCAATCATGCTCGTGGCGCTGGGACGACTTGAACAGGCGGAAGAGGACGCTCTTATGTCTGTGCGCCTCAGTCCGAGTCTGAAAAAATACGCACTGATCGACAGAGAACTTAAAGGTATCTCTACGGACAGAATCCGTCAGGAAGACGGCGAGTAAATAAGAATCCCCCTTGAAGGCAAAAGGTATAACGAGCGTCTTCAAGGGGGATTTTCTATTCTACAGTTTTGATTTCGTAAGTGAGCTCAGAGGCTTTCATAAGCATGGCACTCACGCCGCAATAGCGTTCTTGAGAAAGGTTGACAGCCTTTTCAAGTTTTTTCATTGGCAAATCTTTGCCTTTGAATGTATAAATCAGGTGGATCTTGTCATAGTATTTTGGATGTTCTTCTGTCATGCTTGCATCTACATCGATTTCGAATGTCTCGAACTCAACCTGCATCTTTTTCAGAATAGACACAACATCCATGGCAGTACAACCGGAAAGCGCATTGAGGAGCAGTGGTTTTGGAAGTGGTCCTCTGTTTTCGCCACCAAATTTCGGGTCTGCATCCACAATGATTTTATGCCCGTTAAAATCAGTTTCAAAGGCCATGTTTTCCAGCCATTTAGTCGTTACCTTATGGTTCATGCATATTCTCCCTTCATATCCTTATTTATTAGAACTTCAATGTATATGATACCATAATTGGCTGAAAATAACCTTTCGTTACGCGAAATATTTGGGAAATAACTTGTTAATCCCATATGGAACATGTTACCGTAAAAATATGAAAGTAAGTGTATTTACGGGGGGAAATATGATTATAGACTGGAAACCGGATAAGGAAAGTCCTGTGCCGCTGTTCAGGCAGATTGTGGCGCACTTCGAAGAGGAAATACGAACGGGACGCTATAAGGCAGGTACACGGCTGCCATCACAGCGCACCTTGTCAGAATGTCTTGAAGTGAACAGGAGCACCATTTCACTTGCAATGGACGAACTCAAGGCACTTGAACTCATAGAAACAAAAGGGAAGGGAGGTACACGCGTTGTCGATGGTCTTTCAGATGTGGGATCCTTTGACTGGGGACATTATGTTGAAGAAAGCGTGTATTATCCCAATCGAAAAATTATCCAGCGGATCAACGAACTGGATTTTGACAGCAGCATCATTCGGCTCAGCTCTGGTGCGGCCATGCCTGAAAGTACGGAAATTACGAAGCTCAATGAGCTGATTTACCAAGCATCGCAATCGGTGGATACCCTTGATTATACCGAGCCAAAGGGGCTTTTGTCTCTACGTAAGGCGCTTTGCAGCTATCTCGAGGGTATAGGCATAGCTGTTGAACCAAAGGAAATCCTCATCGTGAGTGGGGCGCTTCAGGCTATCCAGCTCATAGCGCTGGGGCTTTTGCAAAGGGGTTCCACGGCGCTCGTGGAGAAGCCGTCTTACCTGTATTCTCTGAATATACTCAAGTCGCTCGACATGCGACGTCGGGGCATCCCCTGTGATGAAGGGGGGCTTATCCCAGAGGAGCTTTATAAGGCAAGACCGCGCAAGCACCATTCTGTGCTTTATACCATTCCAAATTATCAGAATCCTACAGGGCGTGTCATGAGCCTTGAGCGGCGTAAAGAGACCCTGAAGGTCTGTGAGGAGCTCAATATTCCCATACTCGAAGACGATGTCTACAGGGAGCTCTGGCTGGACTGCCCGCCGCCACCGCCCTTAAAGGCACTGGAGTCCAAGGGGCAGGTTTTATATATAGGGAGTGTTTCCAAGCATTTGAGTCCAGGGCTTCGCATCGGATGGATTGTCGGACCGGAAGCCGTTGTGGAAAGACTGAGTGACATAAAAATGCAGGTGGACTATGGGGCAAGTACTCTGTCTCAAATCGTAACAGAAAAGTGGCTGACCAGTCCATACAGGGAAACCGCCATGGACTCGATTCGTCATGCGCTGAAAAGACGAAGAGATGTCACCTTACAGGCGATGGACAAGTATATGTCAGATCTTGGTTCATGGGAAATCCCTGAAGGTGGGTTTTATATATGGATGAAAATGCATAAATCCTACTCCGAAGAGGTCCTGTTCAACCAGGCAATTGATGCAGGCGTGCTGATTTATCCTGGTCATGTTTATGGTTCGGACGATGCATGTACCATCCGAATATCTTATTCGAGTGAAAGTGAAGAACGTCTAACGCAAGGAATACGAGTGCTTTCGGAAGTTGTTCGAAAGATGGAATGATATGGTTGGCAGGGTGTTTTAAATATGGTCCCTTTTATGGTTGGGAGTAAATAATCGATTATGGAGGGTGTATTTATTCGTAGAGTCTGTATAATCTTACACAAACAAGTGTGGGGGGAATTACGATGACTTATCCGAATTTGATCATTCGACTAGACTATATCAAACAAAATGCCAAGAGTATTTCTGGTGCCTGTGCAGATAAGGGCATTCATGTCTGTGGCATTGTAAAGGGCATGCACAGTGACCCGAAGGTTGCAAAAGCCATGCTGGAAGGCGGTGTCAGCCAAATTGGAGACGCGAGGCTTATGAATCTCAAGCGCCTGAGGGAAGAAGGCGTCAATGTGCCGCTGCTGCTTACACGAATTCCAATGCTGTCTGAGGTAGAAGCCCTGGTTCAGCATGCGGATATTAGCCTGAACTCTGAAATGGCAACCATTCGAGCAATCGATGCAGCGTGTCTTGCACATAATAGGACACATCAGGTTGTTCTCATGTGTGATTTGGGAGACTTGCGTGAAGGCTATTTCGATAAGGAAGAACTCATTGCCAGTGCGGTTGAAATTGAAAATATGGAGGGCGCCAAGTTGGGCGGTGTTGGAACGAACTTGGGTTGTTACGGCTCAATCAAACCAAACTGCGAAAATCTGAATGCCCTTGTGGCCCTGGCAAATGCTATAGAAGAGCGTATTGGAAGAAAGCTTGACATTGTTTCTGGAGGTGCGACGTCTACACTGCCCATGGTGCTGGACGGAAGTGTGCCAAAGGGTATTAACCACCTGCGTATTGGAGAAGCCATACTTCTAGCTAGAGATTTGCCGGATATTTGGAGGGTGGCGCTTCCGAATACCCATATGGATACCATTAAGGTTGAAGCTCAAATCGTTGAAATTAAGAGAAAGCCAAGCTATCCGGTGGGAGAAATATTCATTGACGCATTTGGAAATAGACCTGAATATGAGGACCGAGGATGGGAAACGCGTGCCATTCTGGCCCTCGGTAGACAGGATTTTGCCATGATGGAACAGCTGATTCCAAGTGATACAGATGTAAAGCTTGTGGGCTGCAGCTCTGATCACTTGATTGTTTCCATTTCAGGTGCGTCTGACTATGCGGTTGGCGATGTGCTCGCCTTTGAAATGTATTATGGTCCTATGCTGTTTTTAAGTGGTGCCGACCATATTCGAAAGACTTTTGTTCATTAAGATGTCCTAGACCTGCATCTGCTTGTTCTCAAATATGTGGTATAATGGCATAAAATAGGACGAGGAGGCAGTATATGAGCTTTTTATGGACAACACTGATGGTTAAGGATATGGACCAGTCGATCGACTTTTACACGAAAGTTGTGGGACTTCCACTCAATAGACGATTTGAGAATGGCACAATGGAGCTGGCATTTCTAGGAAATGGTGAGACAGAAGTCGAACTGATTTGCGACGTGAAATGCACACCTGAGTTTACCCACTATGCATCAATGGGATTCAAGACAGAATCTGCTTCAAAGAAAATTGCAGAGCTGAAGGAAATGGGTATTGATGTGTTCGATGGCCCTTATGCACCAAATCCTTTCATGGAGTACTTTTTCATACTGGATCCAAATGGCTTCAAAATTCAATTCGTTGAAGACAAAAGAGGGTAATTTCTTTACCAAAATCATATTTAGCTATTACAAGCACCTGTTTCGAAGATCGCTTCGACCAGGTGCTTTTTATCTTTTCAAGGTTCGAGAATAAATTGGTTACAAAACTATTTTCTGCACCATCTCCTGTGAATTTTATAATTCTTTAGGGTAATAATGTAAAAATGGTAAAGATTTGTGGAGGATATCTATGGTGCGTAGCTTGTTGAACTATATACTCAAATTCATAGCCTTGTTCGTATTTTGGCTCATACTGAGTGGCAATATGGAATTTCGAAGTGTTGTCATTGGTATACCTGCCGTTGCGTGTGTACTATTTGTATCAGATTTGAGCCTGCGTCATTATGCGTCAAGGCATGTCTTCATTCAATACAATTATCACTTGGTCTGGTTTTTTGCCATTGTGCTGGTCGAAATATTCCGTGCAGCCTATCAGCATATCCAGCGTGTGCTTTCCGGAGAAGATAAGTCCGTCATATTTGATGTGGACTTATGTGTGCAGGATGAGTTTGCCATCGTGCTCATTGCCAATGCGATTACCCTGACACCGGGGACACTGACAATGCAGGTTCATAATCAGACCCTGACCATACTTGGGTTTGCGGAATCGGACGAAGAAGTCATTCAAATTCGAGATACCATCATAAACAGATTTCAGAGACCCTTCATAGGAGGTGAGCCGGCATGCTTGAAATAACACTATTCGTGATTTTTGTTTCTGTGTTCTCGCTGATTTACTATATGACCAGAAGCCAGTCCATATGGGAAAGAATCATAGGCCTGAACCTGATTGTCATAAAAATTGTCCTCCTGATCACAGTCTATGCCGTCATGATTCAGTCAAATACAGTACTTGATATCGTGATTACCTATAGCATCGTCGGCTTTATTTCAGTCACACTGCTTTCCAGGTTTTTGCTGAGAGGAGGTCGGTTGAAATGATATCGGACATGCTATTTATATTTTCTTGGTTTTTCATGCTTTTCGGCATATTTGGGCTCTTTAGATTGAGAGGGGTTTATACACGCATTCTTTCAAGCTCTAAAATTGATTCGGTGACCGTAATCACCCTCTTTATAGCACTCATGCTCAGAAGCGGGTTCACAGTTATGACCCTGAAGCTTAGCGTGGTGCTCGTGTTTTATCTAATGACCAATCCTGTCACCAATCAAATCATTGCCAGCTCAGCCCTGCGCAATGGCGTGAAGGCAGACCGTTTTATTATGGATGTCGACAAGCTGGTCCAGTCAAGAGAGGAGGAGTCTGATGCTTGATACACTCCTGTTCTCGGTGATTGTTATTCT
The DNA here is from genome assembly GCA_963678925.1 of uncultured Acidaminobacter sp. Classification (GTDB taxonomy): domain Bacteria; phylum Bacillota; class Clostridia; order Peptostreptococcales; family Acidaminobacteraceae. Next base: position 3,302,167 of record OY787533.1, read on the forward strand.
GGCAGTGGTTGTAATACGTACAAACAATAATCTTCTACTGATTATGTACTTCTCGCTCTTTTCCTTCGCTTCTGCTGCGGCCTATTTCGTTATGCACGCACCAGATATTGCCCTTGCTGAGGTTGCCATAGGCTCTGCATTTATTCCACTGGTTTACCTGATAACCATTGGCAAGCAGAAGGTGTTTACAGTTGTTTTTTTCGATGGAGAAGTGGGGGAGCATGGTTCGCTGGATTTTGAGACCATTCGAAGATTTTACATTGTGCTCGATAAATTTTGCATTGACTACGGACTGAGCCTTAACCTGATCAACAGGCCAACACGCTACAATACAACTGTACATGGGGTATTCAGACCGGGGAATATTGATCTGATCTGTGTATTTTCACCAGAGACAGAATGTATTGAAGTACGTGGCAATGCGTCAAATATGATGCTTAACAACCTAGAGGTGCGTCTTCATGAAGATGGACACATACTGTGGAAGAGGGTGACAGATAATGAAGCCGAAATATAGAGGGTATTTGACCTGGGCGCTCATCGTTCTCATTGCCTTTTTATTCATATACAAGATGCTTCCAGAGCTTGATGCATACAGTTCGACAAGCTATGACTACTATTCTGTCAATACCTTTGCGGAGGTGGGTTCGAAAAACATGGTCACAGGAATCTATCTGGATTACCGACTGTTCGATTCATTGCTGGAAGCCGGAATTCTGTTCGTCGTTACAGCAGGCATTCTCTTTATGAGTAAGAAAGATGAGGAGGTGCGCTGATGACGAGAACCTATACACTCCTTAGAATTGTAAGCCGGTTTATCCTGCCCTTTGTCCTCCTCTTTGGCGTATATATCGTCCTAAATGGCGATCTTTCACCGGGGGGTGGGTTTCAGGGCGGTGTGGTTCTTGCATCCTCCTTCATCTTGCTGTACTTTATCGGTGATGTGAACAAGCTGAATACTTCAAAGATTATTCGACTTGAGAAAATGCTCTTCCTGGTGCTGGTCATACTGACTTTTTTAAGCCGGGTGGACAGCATTAATGTGCATCATGTTTTATATCTGGTCGCACTCAATACCATAATTGGCATCAAGGTTACGCTGGGAATCGGCGCCATTATCATGATTTTTCTAGAGGAGGGAGATTTATGACACTAAACAGCATACTGGCTTTTTCAGTCTTCCTCATCGGATTTTACGGTCTGATTATGAGCGGTAATATCATTAAGTCCATAATTAGCTTGAACATTGTCCAGACATCACTGATACTGCTCTTTATCAATCTTTCAAGACATGCTGGGACCGGCCTTCCGATTATCGGCTCAGGCACAGGCGTCCCCATAGATCCGTTGCCGCAGGCTCTCATGATTACGGCAATTGTCATTGGCGCATCGATTACATCCTTGAGTCTGATGCTAACAATTAAGATCTTTCACTACTACGGTACTTTGGAATGGCATGAGATTCTTGAAATGATCGAGACGATTAGATAAGGGAGGAGAATATGCTGGATTTGACATTATCACTCATTTTCATACCTATGATTCTGGCTGTCTTCATTTTCCTGATGGATAAAAGGTGGAGCAACAGATTGAGTATCATCATTCAGCCTGTGCTCATGCTCATGGTTTTGATTTTGTGCCGGGAAATCTATCAGCATGGAAATCTGATGTACATACTGGGTGGCTGGGAACAAGGCGTAGGCATTCCTATCAAGGTCGACCAGAAAAGCATCATCTTCATGATTCTGACGTCCATTGGTACGACCTACAGCATTACCTTCAGTTGGATTGAACACAGGGATGACCACAAGTATCTCTTTTTCATACTCTTTCTTGAAGGTGCGCTTATGGCGCTTTTTCAGGCGGGAGACATATTTACACTCTTCATATTGCTGGAACTGATCACCATCATCGCAGGGATTCTTATCACCTACGAAAAGGAAGGCATATCTGTAAAGGCGGGTCTTTATTATCTTTTAATCAATTCAGTAGGCATGACCATCTATTTGATGGGTGTCATACTCATTTATAACTCAGTGGGTGTTCTGGATATGGCGCTTATGCGTGAAGCCCTTTCAAAGGCACCACTTACGGCATTACAGCACGCTGCCCTTGGGTGTTTCATAACGGCATTCGCCGTAAAGACAGCCATGTTTCCTGTAAATAGCTGGCTGCCCTTTGCACATGGTTCCGCACCGACTCAAATGTCGGCACTTTTATCGGGACTTCTCGTTAAAATAGGCATCTATGGCCTACTGCGCTTTATGGAGGTCTTCCCAGTCACATCCTACATGCACCTCATACTGGCACTGGGAGTGGTGACTGCCATCTATGGTGTTGTCATGGCCATGCTTCAGAAGGACCTGAAACTGATTCTTGCCTATCATACCATCTCGCAGATGGGGCTGATCATCATGGGGCTTGCCTCCGGGAAAAAGGAAGGCTTCACTGGAAGTCTCCTGCATGACGTCAACCATTTCATGTTCAAAAGTCTCTTGTTTCTGGGCGTGGGCGTTCTCATCCACCTGTACGGCACCAGGGAGGTTTCCAAAATACGTGGTGTGCTGAAGGAACAGCCTATTGTAGGCTACAGTCTCCTTGTTGGAGTTCTTGGTATAACCGGCGCGCCGCTATTTGATGGAAGTTTGAGCAAAATACTCATAGAGGAGAGTTTTATTGGTGGCTGGAGCTACTTGATCATATTGATAGTAAATCTGGGGACCATTGTATCCTTCTTGAAGTTTTCTCAGATTTTCAGGGGAAAAGCACGTGTCAGACATGCTGATAAGGTGAATGGCTGGAAGGTGTATACCGTAGCTGTGATGGCATTTCTGACATTGATCACCTATCCGCTGGAGCTCATATTCTTTGATATGCCTTGGTCGGATGTGCACTTCACAGTCAAGAATCTGTCTAAAGGGGCAGTGGAGTTTTATGGCCTGTTTGCATTGGCATATGTTATCTACAACAAGGGTCTCAAGAAATTGCTTAAGCGATATCCCAAGCTTGGGAAGGGGAAAATGGGCTTTCAATCAGCGAACAGCATGATTCTCCTTTTCCTTGGCGGTGTTTGGGGGTATTTTCTGCTCATCCTGCATTAAGGGAAGGGCATATTCATGAACCCTCCAATTTAAAAAGGCAATTGATTTCAATGAAAAAGGGCCATGGATGGATTGGATTACCAATCTATTCATAGCCCTTTGATCATAGTCCTTTAAGATGCCGGGAATTTATGTTCAATATTTAAAGTTCTGCCTTATATCCAGTACTTCAGCATGCATTCAACAGAACGCGCCATTTCTTTTGCAAACGCTGACCCGAATTTTCTGAAGTAGAGATGCTGGCCGTAATTTTCAGCGTCTGGATGTTCAGCGAAGTTCATTTTGCTGGAATATGGATGATACATCTGCTCGAAAGCATCGGAGCTCATACGCTGATACTTCTCATTGAAAACGATGGTCTCCTGAGGAAAGCGCTGACGTGTCTGAGGGTGTTGTCCCTTAGGATGTCCCAGCGTCAGCATGCCAATTGGGAAAACATAGTCTGGCAGGTCAAGCAGCTCTTTATGTATTTCATAGTTTTCCATAATATCGCCTATGTAACAAGTGCCAAGTCCCAGTGATTCAGCGGCTATAACGGCATTTTGAGCAGCGATCATGGCATCGCTGATTGCCAGCATGAGGTTGGCCGTAGAGGGTTTGTCAAAATCAAGTCCCTTTCGTTCACATGCTTCACGGACGTTCGAGTATTCAAAATAGTCATAGGTGCGCTGGAGGTCGGCAAGGAAGATCAGGCTGACAGGTGCCGCAGCGATAAAAGGCTGATCGTCACAGGTCTTACTGAGGGTGGCTCTTGTCGAAGCGTCCTTAATGACAATGATGGAATAAAGCATCATGTTTCCTGCTGTCGGTGCACGCATTGCAGCGTGTAGAATTTGCTGAAGGTCACTTTCTGAAACCTTTTTGGATTCATAGGACCGGATTGACGTTCTGTCATTCATGAGTTCTAGGGTCTTGTTCATATTCGCCTCCACGCGGTTGAATTGAGTCCTGTAAATACTATCACTATTGGATTTATTCGGTATAGGCAGTCTATAATCCTTTGTCTATATGTTTTTTGCCCGTCGATACTGAATGGGTGTCTTGTTTTCGAATTTCTTGAAAATACGTGTGTAATAGCCTGCATTGCAAAAGCTGAAGAGTTCGCTGATTTCAGAAATGGACATGTTGGTCAGCTCCAGAAAGTACTTGGATTCTTCAACCTTATGGGACTGGATGTATTCAACGACTGTATAGCCAACCTCTTTTTTGAAATAGGAAGCCAGATACTCCTTGGAAACACCCAGATGCTTTGCAACGTGAATCAGTGAAATATCCTCGGATATGTTTTCGTGAATGAACTGGATGGCCTTGACGATTTGCAGCGGATACTGCGAGGTGCGCTCCTTGCGGATGAGCTCGACAAACTCAAGGGCCATTTCATATTCAAGGTCCTGGAGTTTTTTTATGTCCATGAGCCGTTCGATTTCATATATGAAGACATCGCTGAGCGAGTAGGAATCTTCCGGGTGGACATTGGACTCTATGGCCGCCCGTGCGAAAAGCGTGCAGGAGGCAATGAGTGAGTTTTTTGTAGAGCGCAGAGGGGTATCTGCAAGTCGGGCGCGTTCCAGGGCGTTGATGGCGTTGAGGATTTCGACGACATCATCCGACAGACAGCGCTTCATTGCGCTTAGAAGCTTTCTTTCAAGGTAATAGGATGGATGTTTGTAAAAGCTGTTCAAATGCTCCATTTTCAAATGGATATGCCTTGATGACATGCAAACCTCCTGAGTTAAAAGGACTGAATTCTGGTATATGGACAAATACAGGTATTATTGAGGATTGGAAATCATTGTTTTGGAATCGATTTCCCGGGTAGGTTAATATCGTATAGCTAACATTAAAATAATACATATGCAGTAAAAAATCAAGCCGTATAATAAGGGTGTAAAATACAACAGTATGACTCAAGGGGGAGTTAAGAAATGAAAAAGACTTTTGCAATACTACTTGCGCTTGTTCTAATGATGTCATTCACATTAACGGGTTGTGCTTCAAAACCTGCGCCGGCTGAAGAGCCAGCTGCAGAACCTGCTACACAGGAAGAAGCGGAACAGGCTGCTGAAGAAGCAGAACCTACACCAGCTGAGAAAGTTACTGTAAACTTTGCAGTACAAGCAGACTCAACGGATGCACTTGCACAGATCGTTGAAGCCTTCAATGCGCAAAGCGACAGCTATGAAGTTGAAGCAATCATTATGACAAATGACTCAGGCAACATGCATGACCAGCTTATGAATTCACTTTCAAGCAAGTCAGGTGAGTACGATGTGATTTCTATGGACGTTGTTTGGGCTGGCGAATTTGCAGCTGCTGGTTACCTGCAGCCAATTGACAGCATCATCCGTGACGCAGGCTGGAAAGTGACTGATTTCAATGCAGGCTCTATGGCTTCAGGCAAATATAAAGGCAAGAATTATGTCCTGCCTTACTTCTCTGACCTTGGATTCCTATACTTCCGTACAGACATCGTTTCAGCTGAAGATGCTGCAAAGCTTCAGGCTGGAGATTACACTTGGGCTGACCTGCTTGCAATGGCTGAAGCTTATGCCGGTGAAGCGGGAACATCGTATGGTCATGTGTACCAGTCAAAGCAATACGAAGGTCTTACTTGTAATTTGAACGAATTCAGCGCCAACTGGTCAGACGTTGAAGGTGGTCTTGAAATGATGAAGGCCTTCACAGATTCAGACGCAACACCTAAGGATATTCTTACATATACTGAGGGTGAAACACACAATGCTTTCCTGAACGGCGAGACTGTTTTTGCGAGAAACTGGCCATATATGAATGGTATGGCTGCTAGTGGTGACTACCCTGTAAAAGCTGACCAGGTAGGTTATGCACCACTTCCTAACGGTGGAACTGTGGGCGGATGGATTCTTGGTCTGAATGCAAACTCTGCAAATCAGGAAGGCGCTGTAGCGTTCCTGAAGTTCATTGCAGGTCCTGAAGGTCAAAAAATCAACGCTACTGTGGGCAGCTACCTTCCAGGCTTCAATGCGCTTCTAGAAGATGAAGACGTTCTGGCTTCAAATGCACTGCTGACTGACCCTGGTTTCCAAAATGCGCTTTCGGCAACAATCGCACGTCCTGTAACTGCAAATTATGCAGCTGCTTCTGACACGATTCAGGTGAAAGGACATGAGTTCCTTTCAGAGAACGGCGAACTTGAAAGTGCTGTTTCAGAAATTGAAGGTGTACTTGAGTAATTCTTGAGGCAAAGATTTAGTCAAAGTAAAGCTTTAGTGGCAGGGCTTGCCACTAAAGCTTTTTTAAAAGGATGCTTAGCAGTTTACATCAATCGTGCGGTTATGAAGAAGGTGATCAATTGAAAAGGTTATTGAAATTTATTGATCAAAAATTGGGATATGTGCTTATTTTGCCAGCAATCATTTTCATTCTTTTATTTTCACTGCTCCCAATTATTGAATCGACAAAGTATGCATTCTTCGATTTTCAGCTCAACGACCAGCAGAAATCGGGATTGTATTTCAACGAAAGATACAACGTGGATTTGACATTAGAAACCTATGACTATCTGGACTACTATCTTGAAACGGAAATGGATGTAGTCAATGAGGCGTATTCCAGAGAACAGATTCGTACGGCGCGTGAAGCGCTGTCGGCACAGCTTGAGTTGCTGAAAAACGAGTTTGGAGAGGCATCGGGAATTGTAGAACTCAGTGGAGACTTGTCAGACAGGCTCAAAGGGTATGATGAAGCGGTTTATGAAAAGCTTGATGCAGTCTACAGCTTGGAAGAACCCTTCATTCTTGAAGAAGACATTTACGCAGTTGCCTCTGAGCTGGAGACGGCATATATCAAGCCGAACTTCAGCGGTATGGACAATTTCAAGGCAATTGGATCAGATAAACGTGTACAAGGTTCTCTTATTGTGACACTCATATTTACAATTGCTTCAGTTACGCTTGAGCTTGTGTTCGGACTTGTTCTGTCCCTTATTATGAATAAGGCAATGACAGGCCGTGGCATGATCCGCACCATCTCACTGATACCATGGGCCATTCCAACATCCGT